>DMRR01000247.1:4903-5532 GCA_003455275.1 Bacteroidota bacterium
GGAATGTGCCCTTCTATCACATTCACTGCATTCAATTTGGAGGATGGTTATGATTTTCTATATGTTTATGATGGAAACGGAACTACTCAAAATCTTATTGGAGTATTTTCCGGAACCACATTACCAGGAACTGTTACAGCATCTGGTGGATGCTTAACCTTTGTTTTTACATCAGACGGAACAACAAGAAGACCAGGATGGGAAGCAACTATTAGTTGTCAGCCTTGTAATACTAATCAAGGCTACTCAATGTCAAATGTTCCAATTGTTTCATGTGGCGGAACATATTATGATCCCGGAGGAACTGGTGATTATGCCGTAAGTACAACCTATACACAAACAATTTGCAGTGGAACTGCCGGTCAATGTATTTCTCTTTTCTTTTCTGATTTTGATATTGAGGACGGATATGATTTCCTCTCGATTTATGATGGTCCATCTGCAGCAAGCCCATTGATTGGAACATTCACGGGGACCACTACTCCTGGAACAGTAACTTCTACAACAGGATGTCTCACTCTTGTTTTTACATCTGATATTATTTTCGCTTATTCGGGATGGGTTGCAACTATTGCTTGTGGATCTTGTGGAGGAGGTGGTAGTTCAAATTGTGGTTGCCCTGTTGGTGG
>DMRR01000121.1:0-7491 GCA_003455275.1 Bacteroidota bacterium
TAAAAATATCTGCTTCAATCTGCGGGCGCATATCTGTGAGCAAAAACTCAGTGACATTATCTCTTTCATTTATGAGTTTATGTGCAAGCGCCACTCTGGAATTTAAATCATTTTCTTTTCTGAAATAAGTGGTGAGCAGGGCGCAACCAACTGAAAAAATAATGAGCAGGACAAACAACCGGACTAAATCGATGCGAATCAAATTGCGGATATCAAGAATGTAAATGACAACCGCAAGCAACACGATCCCGATTGAGATGTATACAGTTGGAAAATCAAAATGAAATTCATTGGAGTAGAGCGTAGTAATAACTCCCGCTATTGAAATCACTAAAAGCCGTTCGATTGAATTAATGGATACAGATCGTACGAACTCTGAAAATTTTTGCGCAAGCATGAAAAAACAAAACGCAAAAACACTGATGCAGAAAAGAGCCAGCAGTGACAGATAATTTGGTGTAATAGGATTCAGAAATCCAATTAGCAGTTTAGAGTCACGGCTTAATCCTTTGACAGAATAAATGAAATAGACACCAATGAAAAACAAAAGCGAAACCACTAGGAACACAGCTAAAAGATTAAACCACCTTGCCGGCTGTTTCGGAAATTCTATGAAGAAATAGATATAGATAACGGACCACGCACCTGCAAGGCTTTGTATTAATAGGCAACCAAGTGAAGAACCAATGTCGGGAGAAGCAAAAACATCAGCTGCAAACATTTTCATTCCAATAACCCCGGCCGGAATCAGATATAGGTGATTGAGTAAATAGAAAACAATAACTGGAAAAGCAAGCGCGAATAAAAACCGGATGCTCCACGAAATTTTGTTCAGCCAATAAACAAATGCATAATGAATCGCAATGAGCAAGAACAATATGCCGGAGAAAAAAAGAATGACCGCCAGTGGTTGCGGTTCATCGTTCTGAAACGGAATTGAATAGTAGAAATAAAAAAGTATTTCGCCCGATGGAGAATGAACCGGCTCTCCCAAAATATTTTCTTTCTCTGAAATACCAATCCAGTCAGGAACGGAAAAGAGCGAACTGTATTCATGTTTTAAATATTCATTCTCGGTTACAAAAGAATATTTTACAGGAATAAAAAACAGCAGTTGTTGAGAATGGGAAGAATCAATTTCCACTCTCTGACTGATGGTTACATAATAGCCAGTTTTATATTTTACAAAACCAAAACCATTGCTGACAGATCGCGGCAGAATCTTATTGTTGTTCCAGAAAACAAGCGAATCGTTAGTATAACTAAGCAATGTATATGGTGCATTAAATAATTTCGGAATCGAATCATCGTGATGAACAAACCATGCAGGATCTGATTGAATATTTTTCCAGTATCTGTTGAACTCTCTATTTAGTTCATCAAGTTTTTTTTCTGCTGATGAAACAGATTTCTTTAAAACATTTTCAGGTTGGGTAAACGATGATAGATAAAACGAAAGTACCGTACATATTGTAGCGGCAACAAAAACAAAAACGATGAACCAGTTTCTTCTCATGAAATACTACGGAACCTGCTTTTTTGTTTCATTCCAAAGTGCATCCATTTCCGGAAGATTCATTTCGTGTAATTTTTTTTCCTTCTCCTCAGCCATTTGTTCCATTAACATAAATCGGTTCCGGAACTTAAGATTGGTTTTTTCAAGCGCCGCCTCCGGATCAATATTCAGGAATCGTGAAAGATTCACTAATGAAAAAAGCAAGTCGCCGAATTCTTTTTCAATTTTTTCTTTTGAAATTTCATTTGCAAATGCTTCTTCCTTGAATTCGTTTAGCTCTTCATCCACCTTCTCCCACACCTGCGCTTTATTCTCCCACTCAAATCCAACTTGTTTTGCTTTCTCCTGCATACGATAAGCTTTGACAATTGCCGGAAGCGAAACTGGAACACCCGCCAGCAGTGAGCGTTTTGTATTTTTCTGTTTAATCTGTTCCCAGTTTTGTTTTACCTGTTCATCAGTTTCAGCCATTACATCTCCGTAAATATGCGGATGCCGTTCAATCAGTTTATCACATAATGTGTTCATGACATCAGCAATATCAAAGTCTCCGGTTTCAGAAGCAATCTTTGAATAGAAAACAATATGCAGAAGCAGATCTCCAAGTTCCTCTTTCAGCCCTTTCGGGTCTTTTTGAAGAATTGCATCACACAACTCATAGGTTTCTTCGATGGTAAGAATGCGCAACGAATCAATTGTTTGCTTTTTATCCCACGGACATTTCGCCCGCAGGTCATCCATAATATTAAGTGTGCGCTCAAAGGCTTTTAGTTTTTGCTGTAAAGAATCAGCAGGTTGGTTGCTCATGTGTGGCGAAATTAAGTTTGTGTTATCTGTTTGGTAAATGGTGACTCATAAATAATCTGAAATCTAAAATCTTAATTCTGCAATACGCCTTTACATTTGACTCACCAAACAAAGACACACGCTTGGATATTTTCATCATCATCTCTCTTATTGTTATCGGGTGGCTGTTACTCTATCTTGAGATTTTTTTTATCCCCGGCGTTACGGTACTTGCTATCATAGGTACTGTCATGATGATCGGCGGAATTTATTTTTCATTCTCAGATTATGGTACAACAGGCGGATGGATAACCGTTGGAGCTTCTTCAGGGCTTATGGTTATTTCACTCTGGATCGGATTCAAATCCGGACTATGGGAAAAGATTAGTTTGAAAGAATCACTGAGCGAAAGCAAGATGAACGATTGGGCAGAAGGAAGTGTGAAGGTGAGCGATGCCGGAATTGCGGTCAGCAGAATTGCTCCATCCGGAACTGCGCGGTTCAACGGAAAAAATTTTGAGGTTCACTCACAAAGCGAATTCATAAATGCCCAATCAGAAATAGAAGTAGTGCGCATCGAAAACAAAAAAATAATTGTTCAAACAAAAAAATAAATCATTATGGAGCAGCCCATGTTCATTGCCATTCTCGCTATCGGAATTCTTATTCTCATTTTTATTTTCTTCTACTTCATTCCGCTAAACTTATGGATCACCGCCATCTTCAGCGGAGTGCGAATCAGTATAGCCAATCTGATATTTATGAGAATCAGAAAAGTGCCGCCTTCTCTTGTTGTGAACGCTCTTATCAATAGCACCAAGGCAGGATTGAAAGTTACCAGCAATGAAATTGAAACACACTACCTCGCCGGCGGAAATGTAAATGCCGTGATACGCGCAATGATTTCAGCAGACAAGGCGAACATTGCCTTGGATTGGAAAGCAGCCACTGCCATCAACCTTGCTGGCCGCGATGTGCTGGAAGCGGTTCAGATGAGTGTGAATCCTAAAGTGATTGATACACCTCCAGTAACTGCAGTGGCTAAGGATGGAATTCAATTAATAAGTAAGGCGCGCGTAACCGTTCGTACTGATATTAATAAACTGGTAGGCGGCGCAGGAGAAGAAACTGTCCTTGCCCGCGTAGGTGAGGGGATTGTCAGTTCTATTGGGTCTGCAGTTTCGCATAAAGAAGTGTTGGAGCATCCGGATTCAATTTCAAAAGTTGTATTGGCAAAAGGTCTTGATGCAGGAACTGCTTTTGAAATTCTCTCCATTGACATTGCAGATATTGATGTAGGAAAAAACATTGGTGCTTACCTTCAGATGGACCAGGCGAATGCAGATAAAAATATTGCGCAGGCAAAAGCTGAAGAGCGCCGCGCCATGGCAGTTGCGCTTGAGCAGGAAATGAAAGCCAAAGCGCAAGAGTCAAGAGCAAAAGTGATTGAAGCCGAAGCGCAGGTGCCGCAGGCAATGGCTGAAGCATTCCGAAGTGGCAACCTTGGCATCATGGATTATTACAAAATGAAAAATATTCAGGCAGACACTGAAATGCGCGACAGCATCGCAAAGCCGCCGACTAAGAAGGAATAACTTTTCTGTTTAAGACAGAATAATTCTCTTTGTTAAAAACCACAGGCGTCAAATCTTTTGACTTCGGTTTCCCGTATAAATCTTTATTCGCAAATCATCAACTATGAAGACGCTCAATCCCAACTGGATCACTGAGGGCTTAATTGATTTTGAATATAAAAAATATTTGCTGCTCGATTATTTGCAGTCAGTGCATCAGCAATTCGATGAGCGAAAACTTTATCCTACGCTTTCTGACATTATCAGTCATTATCAGAATTTGAAACAACTGAAAGAGAAAAAGGAAATAGTGGCGCAGTCCTTTCCGAAACACATTTCGAAAATTGATTTCGAAAATTTCAGAATTGAATTTGAACAGTTGCTCATGGAAGATAAAACTATTGAAGAACTCGAAGCCATTCTCGATTTTTCTATTCCTGAAATACAGCACCATCTTGAGGACGGGCGCGATTTATACGCTTCAGTTGAAAATGATATTTCAATCTTTCCTGTAGGAATCGTTCCGATAAATCCTGAATTCGGTTTCATGTTTTTGTCCCGTAACGGAAACAGGCAAACAAGAGTTTATGAATACCAGGTAACACTTTTTGAAAACTCCACCGAAAAATTCCGTGGCATCCGAACAGAATATGTCTGCACTTTCTCCCGGAGTATTGTCTACACATACGAAAACATGAAACATGATTTGCTTCGCAAAAAAAATAACCTCATCACTCCCGGAACATTTGTAGTGGAATCAAAAGATAAATTTCCATTGCAGGAAACCTTCCTTCCTGTAGCGAAGCGTTCCCTGGTTCGTTACCTTTTCAAAATGCCTTCTTAGAGAATGCCAAATAAAAAAGCCGCTCTAGCATTTGTGAATTCTTCAACAAGAATTAGTCTTTGTGTGGTTTGCGCCGAACAGTTGAAGGCAATTGCGCAAAAAAGCGAAACAATAATTTTTTTCATTGTGGTTTGTTTTGAAAAAAGTTTTACTGAAATATTTTGATTCGTTTGAACCATCATTCAATTTCAGTTTTGTAAAATCCTATTCGATAGGCGATAGTTTTTTTTTGCGACCGAAAGTATCTGACTCTAAAACTTTTGCAAGTGAATACAGAGTATGTAATCAACACAAAGACACAGAATCGCTATTATTTTATATATAAAAAGGATTGCCTCTCCGAAAATGAAAATCAATATGTGGGAAAGTCATATCAGGATGATTTTCACCAATGGGAAACTAAAAAAATCAGGTTACACTAAATTACAGCGCTTGTGATTTTTGAATCAGTTTTTCTTTGATAATGTTCATCGGCGGATTAAAATATCCGAACATGATGTGAGGAAATTCTTCATGAATTAATTCGAGCATCTTCTTCACTCCAATAACTTTTTCGGAAGGAGTGTATTTTATTTTTCTAAGATACCAGTCAGGGTCAATGTTGAAGTTGCGCCATTGAATCATGGTTAAATCTGTTTCGCGAATAAATTTTCTGAGCGCTTCATACTCTTCAACCTCATCAGTCACTCCCGGAAAAACAAAGTAGTTGATGCTCGCCCAGCCATTGTGTTTACGAATTACTTTGATGCTTTCTTTCAATGCATCGAATTTGTAATTGTTCGGCAGATAGTATGCGTTGTAAATATTTTCTCTCACACTGTTAAGAGAAACACGAATGCTGTTGAGTCCGGCTTTGCAAAGTTCTTCAACTGCATTGGGCATACTTCCATTCGAGTTGATGTTGATGCTTCCTTTGTTTGTCTTGCTCCTTATTTCTTTTATCGCATCACGAATCACTTCCCACATCAAGAGTGGTTCACCTTCGCATCCTTGACCGAAACTCAGAACCGGAGTTGGCGCATTTTGCAAATGTGGAATTCCATATTCAATAATTTCCTGTGGAGTTGGTTTGAATGTCAATCGGTCTTGCGTGCTTGGAATTGTTTCTGTGGTTGGTTGAAATGAAATGCAACCGATGCAATTGCTGTTGCACGCCGGTGAAGTTGGAACCGGGGCTTCCCAACGATGCATGAAATGATTTCGTGCAGCAGGACAGTTGTAAGTAAGCGCGCAATTATTTCCGATGTGTTCTAGCAAACGATTGCCCGGAAATTCTTTCAGCATCTCCGCAACATTGCGCTCAATCATTTGCCGGTCGAAACCGGCAGGCTCTTGACGGATGTCTTTGTCAATACGAACTGCCGGTACATAAAATTTTCCATCGAGCCAACCAACCGCGGTGTATGCAAAGAGCGGAAGAGTGGGAGCATCTTTTTCTTTTTCATACGCCGCGATGTAAAACATCGTGTGTGCCGGAGCCATTTGCGCACCGACTGCAAATCCTTCTTTAAAAACTTTTGGCTCACCGGTTTCTTTTTCAAATCCAATCGGGCGCCTTCCCTCTAAGTGATACAAGTCGCTGCCTTCAGGCAACTCAATAAAATCATCCGGTGATAACGAAACAAAATCATTCCCGCTTCTTCCGCTCATCCACAATGCAGGCGAGTCGAAGATGTTTCCATCTGCATCGGCATAAACGAGATTGGGGATTTGTTTGAGTTTCATTTTGTCTTTCAAGAATAGAACTCTGATTACGCTGATTTAGCTGATTCACACTGATTGAATACATCTGCGCTCATCATGACAATCTGCGTAATCAGCGTTCCATTGTATTAGTATTAATCAGAAGATTCTTTTTCAATGAGCAATTCATCAGCAATAGAAGTTGTCTCAACTTTTTTTTTGTTCGATTGACTAAGTCCGGTCAAGTTACAAAGTTTATATAGCAATCGAGCACCCACATTCGCATCCCACTCATCATTTTTTCCGGGAGCCACTTCATTCAAATCGAAACCAATTATTTTTTTTCCGGAAGTTGCTACGCGCCACAACAGGTAAACTGCCTGCTCAAATTGTAAACCGCCCGGCACGGGAGTTCCAGTGTTGGGACAGAGGTATTGTTCCAATCCATCAATATCAAAACTCACATACACATTTTCAGGAAGAGAGTTCACAATGTTGTCGCAAATATTTTTCCAGGTGGCGCCTTCATACATGCCGCGGCGCATGTCAGAATCAAAAAATATTTTTACTCTTCCGTTCGATTCACGCATTACATCCATTTCCTGCTGACAGAAATCTCTGATACCAACCTGAACTAATTTTTTCACTTGCGGAATTTTCAGTGCATTGAACATGATGCTCGCGTGAGAGAAAGTGAAACCCTCATACGCTTTCCGCAAATCGCAATGCGCATCTATCTGTAGAATTGCAAATGAGGAATTTTTTTCTGCAAGCGCTTCAATGAATCCAAGCGGAGTGCTGTGATCGCCGCCGAGCAAGCCAAGAATTTTTCCTTTCGAAAGTTGAGCAAGACACTGTTGCTTGATTTGATTTTTCAGTTTCGCTCCGGCTTCGTTTATCTCCTTTGTAAATTTTTTTACATCTTTATTTTTTTCGTAAGCACCATTACTCAGCAGTTCAATAACACGCGCAGCTTTTTTGCGCAATTGCTTGCTTTCATTCTTCCACTTTTTATTTTCTGGTAAAAGAAAAATTCCGCGCTGCCATGCATCGGCTACATCAGCATCAAACAAATCAACCTGCATGCT
>DMRR01000121.1:7856-8546 GCA_003455275.1 Bacteroidota bacterium
ACTTCCCACGGCACAGGAAGAATTACAATATCAGATTCCTCTTCAGTGAAAGGCAATCCGACAAGATTTCCATCCGCTGCACCGGGCGCATTGATGTCGAACGATTTTATTTTTTCTTCTTTGGAATTCATACTTAAAAAAATGAGCGGCGAAAATAGGTTTGAACACATGATGCCCATTTAGAAATAACAGATTTCATTAAAGAATTATTTTCTTCGCCGCTGAAATGAAACCGACTAAAAATTTTATTGAAGAATTGCGCTGGCGCGGAATGTTGCAGGATATAATGCCGGGCACTGAAGAATTGTTAGTGAAGGAATCTGTTACCGGCTATGCGGGTTTCGATCCGACTGCAGATTCATTGGGAATCGGAAATCTTGTTCCTGTTATGCTGCTCAAGCATTTTCAATTGTGCGGGCACAAACCAATTGCAGTTGTTGGCGGAGCAACCGGAATGATTGGTGACCCATCCGGAAAATCTGCAGAGCGGAATTTGCTCAGCGAAGATGTTATTCAGCACAATGTTTCATCGCAACAAAAACAGTTGGAAAAATTTTTGGACTTCAATGCAAAAGACAATGCCGCTGAAATAGTGAACAACCTTGACTTCTATCGCAACATGAGTTTCATTGCTTTTCTGCGTGATGTAGGGAAACATATTTCGGTGAGCTACATGCTGGCGAAAGATTC
>DMRR01000044.1 GCA_003455275.1 Bacteroidota bacterium
ACGGACGCTGTGCGTGCAAAAAATCCTTCGGTAGAATTTGTTTGCGACTCCGCTCACAGTTTCTGTCATATTGATTATAAAATTCCTGAATTGGGTGTAGACTATTGGGGCACTGCATTACACAAGTGGCTTTGTGCTCCCATTGGTTCCGGAATGTTATGGATGAAGAAGGATAAAATAAAAAATATCTGGCCATTGTTTGCAAACGATAAGCCTGATAGCGACGACATCCGAAAATTTGAAGTGCTGGGCACACGCAGTTTTCCTATCGAGGAAGCAATAGGTTATGCAATTGAGTTTCATAATGCTATTGGCATTCAGAAAAAAGAAGCACGACTTCGTTATTTGAAAAATTACTGGTATGAAAAGGTGAAGGATATACCTAAAGTGAGACTCTATACCTCAATGAAGCCTGAGTACGGCTGTGGTATTGGTACTTTTTACATTGATGGAATGGAATTGAAGGATATTGACGCAACTCTTTTTAATAAATTCAAAATTCATACAACCAGTATTGAATACGAACACTTCAAACACATTCGTGTTTCACCAAATGTTTACACACAACTTTTTGAGTTAGATAAATTAGTAAAAGCTATCAAAGAAATGGCAGGAGCATGATTTGAAAACAACTCTCGTTTTTTCTTGTTATGATTCAATGACTCATTATTTTATCTGTTCAAATGAACACATTTCCTGAAAGAAAATTTTTGTGCTTCTGCATTAAACTTGTCCTCTCTTCATTAATAATTTTAAAAGGTTCATGAAAAAAATTATTCTCGTCATGCTTTCCATCCTGATCTGCTCCGATTTTTTCGGAGGCGGGTCAAAGTGTTATGCGCAACAACCGGGTCAGCTTGCCGGCGACTTACAGGTCAACTCTTATTTCTTCATGCGAGATTCTACAATTGGAGCGAGCAACACACCATTGTATGATAATCTGCTAAGCAGCGACGAAGTGTGGCTCAATGTCAATTACAGCATCATGGGATTCAACGCAGGAGTGCGCGGTGAGTTTTTTCATAACAGCAATCTCTTCGATCCGAAAGGAGCCTACTCTGATCAGGGAATTGGTATGTGGTATTTAACAAAAGAAATTAAGAACCTTACTATCACCGGCGGATACTTTTACGATCAGATCGGAAGCGGAATTATTTTCCGTGCTTATGAAGATCGCGGACTCGGAGTTGACTATGCGCTCTTTGGTTTAAAACTCGATTACAAAATCAATGATCACTGGAAGCTTAAAGGTTTTACCGGAAGACAAAAAAATCATTTCGACACCTACAAACCTGATGTGAAAGGAATTAACCTCGAAGGAGATTTTTCGGCTGGAAAAAAATTTCATTTCGCCCCCGGCATCGGCTACATGAACCGCACCATTAGCCAGGAAGATATGAACCTGATGGTGAATTCAATTAATGGATACGCACTCAGCCAGCGGTTTTGCCCGCGCTACAATGTTTATGCAATGACTGCATACAACACACTCACATTTGAAAACCTAACATGGTATGCTGAGTATGCATATAAAACGCATGAAGCAGAGGTGGCTGATTCAGGCAGAATGGAAGATAAAGACGGAAGCGTGGCTTACACTTCACTCACTTATTCGAGAAAGGGTTTTGGCGTAACAGGTCAGTATAAACGCACAGAGGATTTTGTGTTGCGCACTTCTCCCAATGAATCATTGCTGAACGGAGTGCTCAATTATATTCCTGCACTCACGCGCCAAAACACCATGCGGTTGCTCGCGCGATACAATGCAGCCACACAATATCTCGGCGAGCAGGCGTATGAAGGCGATGTGGTTTTTTCCCCGAAGAAGGGCTTGACCTTTACACTTAATTATTCTAAAGTAGATAAGCTTGACAACACAAATCTGTGGCAGGAGATTTATGGCGATGTAGAATATTCGAAAGGAAAAACTTTTCGTCCGCAGGTGGGATTGCAAAGCATTACTTACAATCAAGAAGTGTATCAAAATGAACCAGGCGTTCCAGTTGTGAAAGCACTTGCTCCATTCTTCGAGGCAACCTACAAGTTCACTAAGAAAAAATCTTTGCGCTGGGAATTGCAATATCTTTCAACCAAACAGGATTATGGAAGCTGGGCTTTTGCTTTGATTGAATTCAACATCGCTCCCAAATTTTCTTTCTCTGCTTCTGATATGTATAACATTTCTCCCAACTACGAAAAAGTTTCTCAGAAAAATCATTACTACAATTTCTTCTTCGGTTACACCCAAGGCACTACACGATTTACAATTTCTTATGTGAAACAAGTGGAGGGCTACAACTGCACCGGCGGTGTTTGCCGCTACGAGCCGGCGTTCAGCGGTGTGAAACTTGGAATCACTTCTTCATTCTAAAAAAAAATTCATGTTGAACTTCAATAATTCAAAAACAGCATCAGTGAAATCCCGTGAAGCGGGATCCAAAAACATAAAATCACTTATCGCGATTGCAGCAATTTCTGTAGCGGGAATTTTTTATTCTTCTTGCAAAGAAGTTTGTCCGCCAATTGATTTTAAAGGCACCACTTCAGCAAGCGATACAGTCTCTGTTCCGTATGATGCTTCTCTTTCATCACAGGTTCGGAATGTTTTGTTAGAAGATTTCACCGGCGTAGGTTGTGTGAATTGTCCTGACGCGCACTCCATTGCTGCCGGAATTCTCTCTTCACACCCAGCCGGTAATGTAGTGGTAGTGGCTGAGCACGATACGCTTGGTCTGCTCACAATTCCTTATCCGTTCGGCACACATGATTTCAGAACTGTGGAAGCAAAGGACATTATTGCTGCACTCGGTGGAATTTCTTCCAAACCAATTGGTGCAGTGGACAGAAAATATTTTTCAGGAGAAACTACCATTCCTGTAGCTAGACAAAAATGGGCGGGCTATGTGAATCAGGATTTATTAATCACACCACCAAAAGTTCAGATGAAAATTGAACGCTCTTACAATGATGCAACAAGGGTGTTGAAACTCGGAGTAATACTTCAATATGCTGAAACAATTACCTCAAACCTCAATATGAGCGTGATGCTGACTGAGAGCGGATTGGTGGAACCACAACTTGGCGGACCTAATGGTGGGTCAACAGGCATAGATACATTTTATGTTCACAATCATGTATTGCGCGATATGATGACTCCGTCACTGGGTCGCGCCGTTTCCGGAAATCATACTCCCGGTCATGCAACCAAGTTTCTATTTCCTGATTACAATGTGCCGGCCAGTTGGAATGCCGACAGTGTTAAAATAGTTTCCTTCATCACTAATGCTGATACCTTAAATGTGCTGCAAGTGGT
>DMRR01000162.1 GCA_003455275.1 Bacteroidota bacterium
GCAACGATTTCGAAAAACGACCTTTTAAAATTGATTATAACTAAAACCAATAAAATTTTTCAAACATGTTAATGCTTCCTCCAAAAAACATTAGGCCATCAGCCAACAACCTAAGACCACAATCCGAAACCCCTTACATAGGAGTAGATGGAACATCAAATTCAGGAATTGATTACAAACCTAATACTTACAATCTTGTGGCTGCAGTAGGCGGCGTAGTTGCAGGTGTGTGGATTGCCGGAAAGAACGGCTATGGAATGCTCGGAATGGCTGTGGCAGTAGCTACCTGCGCTGGCATGGCTTACGGACTTACTTCTATTATGACTTCAAATAAATAAGATGGGAAAAGGAATTACAAACATAAAATTTATGGCTAGTGGTAATTTTCACAATGGGCATGGGGTAGTAAATAAAAACACCTTTATGGTTGATGGCGATAAAAAATCATCTCAATCGCCAACTGATAAAACAAAGCCGGTTTTGCAGCCAAGTAGTAGCAACAATCCGATTGTTGCTGTACTATTAATTTTTGTAATTGTTTGGGCGGCAAACGAAACGATAAAAATGTTTAAACATCGTTAGCCATGAATGGAACTGAGGTAATAAAAAGAACTGGTAATTTTTATACAGGATTGCCACCGTGGGGGAAGGCGGTGTTTCTTATTGGAAGCATTGGGATTACTGTTTACACTATTCATTTTGTGTATCAGAAATTTAAAAAAGCATCTGACCTAAAAGATATTAATAAGCCATCTGACCTTGCAGGAAAAGAATTAAAAGAACTTAGTAATAAAGGAATAAAGCAAACCATAAATCAAACACAATTGGAAATCTATTGTCAATCATTAATGAAGGCGATTGGGCAAGGGTGCTTTGAAGATGAAGATACTGTTTTTAATATTATGAAATCAATGAAAAATGATGCAGACCTGCTTGCATTAATAAAGCAATTTGGAGTTCGTTATGTTGATCCCTGTCCTGTATCAAGTCCTATCTCTTATGTCGTTGCCTGGTTCGATTCAAAAAATGTTCGCTTTGCAGCAAACCTTATTGAATTAATGAAATACGGAATGAATGGAAGCGAGATAAAGAAAATAAATGATGATTTTGCATCACGAGGAATAAAATATAGATTTTAAAATGAAAGGAGTTGCAAACATATTAGCTTCAGTTGCTATCCTGAGCGTTCTTGCTATAGGTGGATTTGTTGTTTATAATAAATTTTTTAGTATAAATAATAAAGACCAAGCATTAAAATATTTAAAAGAAAAATTGACGCTTACAAATCCGGCTTCATTAGATAATTTAGGAGAAGAATATCTTATTGCTTGGGCGCGTGCGCTCAGATTAGAAAAAAATTCATTTACACTTAAAGATTCAACAAAAAAATTCAGCACTAAAACAGGAAAAGCATTATGAAAACAAAATCGGTTTTAATCGCAGCAGGAATTACAGCGGGTATTATTTATCTTATCAGCAAATCAAAAAAGGCCAATGCAGAAGATAAGCCTGTTGATACAGGTGGCGCTGCCGGCGGTGGTGGTGGTGGTTTGGGGACTACACCACCAAGCAACAATCCAATTACACCGCCTGCTTCCAGCGGATATGCCCCTTATATTACACCATACCCAATTATTTTTGCTTCACCTGCTCCTTCTCCTTCAGGAATACTTACTGGAGGAACTTTGGGGCAAGTTGGAGGAACTTTGGGGCAAGTTGGAGGAACTTCAGCACCAATACCAATTATATCTGGTTCAGGTGGAATAGCAAGCGGCGGATCATTAGGACAAGTTGGTGGCGGAAGCGGAGGAAGTTCAACACCGCCTATATCTGGTTCAGGAGGCGGTTCAGGCGGAATAGCAAGCGGAGGATCATTAGGTCAAGTTGGAGGCGGAAGTAGCGGAAGTTCAACACCACCAGTTTCAGGGTCAAGTGGGGCTGGAGCACCTTCAGGCGTGAGTGCAAACGGAATACCTTATATGGATTAATTTTTTAAAAATAAAATTTTTTTTTAAGAGATGAAAACAGGCGGAAAAATAATTACCGGATTAATGATTACAGCAGCAGTAGCTACACTCGTTGTTGGAATTATTATGTATGCAAATGCTGGAAAAGATGATTCAAAAAAAGATGATTCGAAAGATGATTGGAAAAAGGACGGAGGTAATGATAACTCAACCACAGGAAATGGCTCAGGAACTCAAACATTATCGCCTACACCAAATCCAAATCTTAACTACAATAAATTACTTTATTTAAATGTTCAGCCATGGGGTAGTTCAAATGCAGAGGTAATTCAACTTCAAAAATGGATGGGCATTGGAGCGGATGGGAAATTTGGAACCATAACTGAATCAAATCTTATTAATAAAACAAAGGGAACACTTATTGGAGGCGATAATGGAGTTAAAAAAATTACACTGAATCAATATAAAGATTATGTAATTAATAAACTTCCGTCTTATGTGATGACAGGCAGTTCTGGAACAGATAATACTGGAAATAATCAGAATACAGGCGGATTTGTTTTGTCAGGAAATCTTGATAGACACGCAGATGGATTTATGAATGGGCACGGAATTGTTAACAGAAATAGTTCAAATTATGTTTTCATCTAACTAATGTTAAAAACACGATTCCATATAATTAAAATTAGTTTGTGCGCAAATGTTTCTTTGATCCATAAAAAATAATTTTATGTTTAAAGATTCAAAAAACATCATCATCGCCACACTTGCTGCAGCTACTACGGCGTGCATTTTTATTGTCATTCGCCAGCGAAATCAGATTCTGCAATTGAAGCAAAAATTTTTGCAAGTATTCCTGAGTATCAAGTTGGCATTGTTGATGAGCCACTCAATCTTAATTCGCCCAAGCAAATAGAAACGCTTCTTTTTGATCGATTAAAACTTCCTGAGATGAAAAAAAGCAAAA
>DMRR01000032.1:0-1266 GCA_003455275.1 Bacteroidota bacterium
ACAAAAAAAATCCTCCCGAAATATTCTTCGGAAGGATTTTAAATCAATTTCTAATTACTGATAACTGTTAACTGAAAGTTGTTCTACTTTACTATCGAAATCTTAATACTCTGCATTGAGTAAGCGCCACTGGCAATTACTGCAACATAATTTCCTGCCGCCAGATTTTTTAATTCAAAAACTTCGTCAGTCACTGTTGCATTGTTCACTGAGCAAGTACGGGTGGCAATAAGGTTTCCTGAAACATCAAACAAATTCAATTCATAGTTTCCGGTTTTCAATCCGCCAACAAGAATGTGAAACTCATTGCCTGAATTTGGATTCGGGTAAACTTTAAAGAGCGCCGGCTTTGAAATATTATTTATACCATCAGCCCACTGACTGGTGTATCGTGTTTGTGCAACATTGTTTTGAGATGAATCCATATCCAGTTCAACAATCGGTTCGATACTCAAATCATTCATGAACGAATAGGTAGTACTAATTCGATTTTGATCTACCACACCATATTGCCATCCACCTGCGAGAGGAATCAAGGCATCACCTACAAGGTGCGATGAGTCAACTTCCTTAATTCGCAGGCATGCATAGGAACCTAGAGGAGTTGTAACTGTTCCCCAGCCATCTACAGTTTTAGTAACATAAGTATCGTTATGAATATGGATTGAATCTGCCAAAGGTTGTCCGAATGCAGCTCCGGTAGCCCACAGATCCCAGTCGTAATAAAAATTGTAGGATGAATTATAGGTCACACCTGTCTTGGCAATAATATTGGGATGGTTGTAATGCAGATTGAATGGGCCTGCTCCATTAAAATATCCTGACACTCCGATAAAATCTGACTCAGTTGCTGTATTAACAGCATAAACATAATTTCCGCCTTGCAGGCCCGCCACATCAGCGGTTGGAAATGCAGCTCCGCTTGATGTTGTTGCAGGATCCACAAGCTCAGAGGTATCAACAAACTGGCTATTGAGTGCAGAAAAATCCCAGGTTTGATTAGCACCTGCCGGTCCGGTTGTAACAGAAGAAGGTAAAGTGTCAATGTGATCCATGAACATTTGCCCGATTGCAGGAAACGAATTTGCAGTCAGCGTGATTTGTGCATTTGCAAATGCAAAACAGGAGAGGAGTAGAATGGAGGAAATTATTTTTTTCATTTGAATTATGATTTGAATTTTTTTTTAAAGAATTTACAATCGCAAGTATGAGGTTTAATTTTTATCCTCTTTCTTTTTCTAAAATCCTTTTCACCACAGGGTTGAA
>DMRR01000032.1:1679-11904 GCA_003455275.1 Bacteroidota bacterium
GCGGGTCCGTGGTCGGGTGAAGTTCGTATGAAGGATAATCCGGCTGTAAAATTTACGCCGCTGTTGAACGCAATGGTTTTAAAAGGAATCAATCCCTGATCGTGATACATAGCGAGCACTGCATCGTAATTCTTGAATTGCTGTGTTCCGAAAAATCCGTCGCTGCTAAATGGACCGAATGCCAGAATATTTTTTTGTTTGGCTTCATTGATTGCCGGAGCTATTTCATTTGCTTCCTCGTTACCTACCAAACCATTATCACCATTGTGCGGATTAAGGCCTAGCACTGCAATCTTTGGTTTATCAATTCCAAAATCTTTTTGCAATGATTCTTTGAGGAGCTGAAGTTTCTTCACAATAGAATCTTTCTTCACCTTCATCGCAATTTCAGCTACCGGAACATGACCGCTTACTAATGCCACACGCAACTCTTCACTGCACAAAATCATAATCGGTTCCTTGTTAGCTATTGAAGCAAAAAATTCAGTGTGCCCTTTGTAAGGAAAAGTATCAGCAGGCATGTTATGCTTGTTGATTGGCGAAGTAATCAGTGCAGCAATTTTTCCGGAAGACAAATCATTGATCGATGCTTCTAAACTTTTAGCAGCATACTTTCCTCCAATTTCATTTTCAATGCCGAGCTGAATATTTACTTCTTCGTTCCAGCAATTGATAATGTTTAGTGTGTTTGGCTGAATCTTTTCGAGCGAATCGCTTTGCGAATAATTCAGGTTAGGAAGGTTAGATGCTTTGCGGTGAAATGAAACAACTTTCGAAGAACCATAAATAACCGGAGTGCAAAATTCCATGATGCGGTTATCGCTCAGTGTTTTTAATGCAATCTCTAAACCAATACCATTGATATCGCCTGTTGTAATTCCGATTATGGGTTTGTGCTCTGCCATTTATTTCTGCGTGTTTATGGAAGTGTTAGAATAGGACTGCGAAATTTTTTCCATGTATCTAAAAAGCAAACGAACACCAACAGCAGTTGCATTTTTGCCTTTGTAATTCTGTGCACTTTGGAAATATGCCATGCCTGCAATATCAAGATGCAGCCACGGATAATCAGTAAACCTTTCTAAAAATTTTCCTGCAGTAATGTGACCGGCAAGAGCACCGCCAACATTTTTTACATCTGCAATATCGCTTTTCAGCATGTCGCCATATTCTTCCCACAACGGGAAACCAACCAGGCGCTCATATACTTCGGCTCCGCTTTCTTCGAGAAGATTTTTTTTCTGCGCATCAGCTGTTCCCATGTATGCAATTGCATGATCGCCCAGGGCTCGGTGAGCTGCACCTGTAAGTGTGGCTACATCAATCACCAGTTCCGGTGAATATTTTTTTGCGTAGGTGAGCGCGTCCGCTAGAATCATTCTTCCCTCAGCATCGCTGTTCAGCATTTCAACAGTGCTTCCATCAAACATGCGAATCACATCGCCGGGAGCAAACGCATTACCACCCGGGCGATTGTCAGTTGCCGGTGCAAGGCCAATTATGTGAAGTGGCAAATTTGTTTTTGCTGCTGTCAATATTGTTCCGGCAATAGTTGCAGCGCCGGCCATATCGCATTTCATATAATCCATACTGTTGCCGGTTGGCTTGAGCGAAAGTCCGCCGGTATCATAGACAACACCTTTGCCCACTAAAACAATTGGTTTTTTGTTAACTGCATTTGCAGGTTTATATTCCAGAATTGAAAAAGTAGGAGGGTCTATGCTTCCCTGATTGACGGAGAGAAGCCCACCCATTTTGAGCGATTCAATTTTTCCTTTGTTTAGAACTTCTACTGCAACTCCTGCAGCTTTTCCTGCTTCAGCGAAAGCATTGGCAAGCTGAACAGCATTCAGATAATTCACCGGCTCATTTACAAGGTCACGAACCCAAAACACAGAATCAATAAGAGCCTGTAATTTTTTTACTTCTTCTTTTGAAGAATCTTTTAAAGTGAGTTTCAGTTCGCGAAGCGAATTCGATTCTTTCTCTGCTTCTTTTTTATACTTGATGAATTTGTAATTGCTTAAAGCAATTCCTTCAGCAAACGGAAATGAAGCTCCGGCAAATCCACTTTCATTCACAATGGTTGCAACACGCACCTTCTGCCTGTTGAGCATTCCACAAACAGTGTTGCCGCTTTTGCGAAGCGCTTCGTGAGTTTTGTAAGTTTCTTTTTTATCTTCAGTTATAACCACAATCACTTTCTGATTTCCGGAATGAAGAGTGAAATTTTTAATATCACTTTTTAAGTTCGACTGAATGAGCGGATGATCGCGCTTCGAAATGATTTTGATTTTATTCCAATCTGTTTTTTTTGTTGCAAGAACAATCGCAACATCGGTTTTTGCCGGATGCTCAACAGAAGTAAATTTCATGGTGTTTGTTAATAGTTTTTTTGAGGGAGACAAATGTAACCGCAGAGACGAATGATAATTTACATATAAAACACGCTTTGTACCTGCAGAACTAAAATTGAAAATAAATAAATGGTTGTATGTCCGCACTCTTCACCTGAATAACAATCCAAACAACTGCAACTATTAAAAATGATTGTGCAAAAACAGGTGTCCTCGAAAGCATAAGTTCTGATTTTTTATTGAACCGCTCCGGGATAAAATGTGTGAGATATCCGAAAAGCATGAGCACAAAAACAAATTCATATCCTTGAATCCATTGCCAGCATATTTTTCCGTTGAAGCGACTGAAAATTCCGGAAATGATTTCAGATGCAGTGGCAAATGAATCAGCGCGGAAATAAACCCAGCAGAAACAAACGAAATGAAAAGTCACAATAACACCGAGCACACGCATGAAAAATGTTTTTGGAATATTTATCACTTCACGGATCAATTTGTCAATTGCAAGTGCAGCTCCATGAAGGAAACCCCAGAAAACAAAATTCCATGATGCGCCATGCCACAAACCGCCAAGCAGCATGGTGATAAAAAGGTTGAGGTACTGACGGAATTTTCCTTTACGGTTTCCACCAAGAGGAATGTAGAGATAATCGCGCAACCAACTGCTGAGTGATATGTGCCACCTGCGCCAGAACTCTGTAATGCTTGCACTCTGATAAGGTTGATTAAAATTTATTCCGAGGCGATAACCAAGCAGTAATGCAACACCAATCGCCATATCGCTGTATCCGCTGAAGTCGCAATAGATCTGCATGGCATATCCATAAACTGCCATCAGGTTTTCAAACCCGCTGTAAAGTGATGGTGAATCGAAAACCCGGTCAACAAAATTGGTGCTGATATAATCGCTGATCACCGCCTTCTTAAACAATCCGGTCAGAATCAAAAACACTGCAGTCGCTCTTTCTTCGTCTGTGATTTTTAACTTAGTGTGAATCTGTGGAAGAAAAGCCGATGCTCGAACAATGGGGCCGGCTACCAGGTGAGGGAAAAAGCTGATGTAAAATCCAAAGTCGAAAATATTTTTTGCCGGTTTCAGCAATCCGCGGTAAACATCAATAGTATAGCTGAGCACCTGGAATGTGTAAAATGAAATTCCAACCGGAAGCACAATGCTCATCGGATGAAAATGCCCGAGCTCTAAATCATTAACAATTCCAAGGATGAAGTTGGTGTATTTGAAGTATGCAAGGAAACCAAGATTGATAATGAGGCTCAGTACCAGCCATGCAGACTTAATTTTCTGTGAAGAAGATTTATAAATGAAATTGGCAATTGTATAATCAACTACTGTAGACAGGATAAGCAAAAGGAAAAACCAACCGCCGGATTTGTAATAAAAGTAAAGCGAAAAAAGAGTGAGGTAGGTGATGCGGGCATTTTCTTTCTTGTAAATAAACTGGTAGAAGAATACTAAAATCAAAAACAAAAACAGAAACACTCCGGTATTGAAGAGCATCGGCTCATCCGGGTGATACTGTAATTGATAAATAATTTTTTGAAGCAAGGAAATAGTTAGTAGTTGTGGTTTGTGGCTCGTGGTTAGGAGCAAATACTAAGGCTAATAAAAATGAACGACATATTCATTCAGGTATTTACTGTCAACCGCAAACTGTCAATTGTCAGCAGCTCAAAGAATATTAAGTAACTGTTCCTTGATTTTTTCCAGTTCATCCTTCATGCCCACAACAATCTTTTGTATGCCGGCATGATTGGCTTTCGAGCCAAGTGTGTTTATCTCCCGACCCATTTCCTGGCTTATGAAATTGAGCTTGCGCCCGCTGTTTTCTTTCAACAGTAATGTCTGAATAAAAAAATCACAATGACTTCTGAGCCGAACTTTCTCTTCACTGAAATCCATCCGCTCGATGTAGTAAATCAGTTCTTGTTCAAATCGATTCTTGTCGTAACTGTCATCAGTCAGCAATTCATTAAGTTGCTTTTTGATTTTTGACTTTTGATTTTCTAATCGTTCACCTTCAAGAGTCTCAGTTTCGGCGAGCAGCTGAAGAATATTTTTTACTCCTGATTCAAAAACCTTCGAGAGAGTTTCACCTTCAGAAATTCTGAATTGATCAATTGCAATTACAGCCTTTTCAATTGCCTCGTTTACTTGTCTCCAGTCTGCTTCACTCACTGCATCGTTCGATGGTGCTATTACCTCCGGAATACGCAAAACAGTATTAAGCAAATTATCAGTTGGTTGCTGTAATGATTCAGCAAGCGGTTTCAACTCTGCGAAATAGGCTTTAGCTAAATCCGTATTGATGGAACTAAGTTTATTTCCTCCTTTATATTCAATGCTGAGAGTAAAATCGACTTTTCCTCTTTCTAATTTTTCAGAAATCAAGTTACGGATAATCAATTCTCTTTCTCTGAACAAAACAGGAATCCGGACATTCAGGTCAAAAAATTTTGAGTTCAGTGAACGCAATTCAGCTTTTACATGCATTCTGTCGCTGCTGCTTTCGCCCCTTCCATATCCTGTCATTGATTTAACCATTCATTCAAAATTTGCACGCAAGATAACTGTGGTTGCGAAAAAAAATCGGGCATGGCAATTATTTCAGAAGATGCTTTTATTAAAAATAAAAGATTCAGTCTCAAACTGAGAACAACATGCTTTCTAAAATGATTGGTGAAAATACTATCCTGGCAATAAGTTTTTTTCTACACTGCTATGCACTCTAATTCTTATGATTTAGGTTTGACCGCTTCAGAACAAAACAAAAATCAGCAATGGATTTATTTGAAAAACTGCTTCAGAACCGTGGACCGCTTGGTAAACTTTCAAGTGTCGCACATGGTTACTACACCTTCCCTAAGCTGGAAGGAGATATTTCAAGCCGCATGGTGTTTCGCGGAAAAGAAAGAATCATTTGGAGTTTAAATAATTATCTCGGACTGGGGAACCATCCAGATGTTCGAAAGGCAGATGAAGAAGCTGCAGCCCAGTTTGGTCTTGCGTATCCAATGGGCGCGCGCATGATGAGCGGAAATTCTGACTATCATGAAAAACTGGAAAAACAACTTTCAGAATTTGTAGGCAAACAAGATACTGTACTGCTCAATTATGGTTACCAGGGAATGGTTTCAGCAATCGACTGCCTTGTTGACCGTCGTGATGTAATTGTTTATGATGCTGAATCGCATGCTTGCATTATTGATGGTGTTCGCCTTCACATTGGAAAAAGATTAGTGTTTGGTCATAACGACATTGAATCTTTTGACAAACAAATGAAGCGCGCTACCGAAACAGCAAACGAAACCGGCGGAGCAATTCTCGTGATTACAGAAGGAGTTTTCGGAATGGGCGGCGATCAGGGAATACTGAAAGAGATTGTGGCGATGAAAAAGAAATATTCTTTCCGCTTGTTGGTAGATGATGCGCATGGTTTCGGCACAATGGGAAAAACCGGAGCCGGCACTGGTGAAGAGCAGGGCGTGCAGGATCAGATTGATATTTACTTCAGCACATTCGCAAAATCAATGGCGAGCATTGGTGCATTCATCAGCAGCGATGAACAAGTGGCAGAATATCTGCGCTACAATATGCGCTCACAAATTTTCGCGAAGTCACTTCCTATGCCTTTGGTGATTGGAAATCTGAAGCGTCTTGAACTGCTCCGTTCGAAACCTGAGTTGAAAGAAAAACTTTGGTACAATGTGAACAAACTTCAAAAAGGATTGCGCGAGCGCGGGTTCAATATGGGAAAAACTAATTCCCCGGTTACGCCGGTGTTCCTCAATGGAAATCCAAATGAAGCAGCAAACATGATTATGGACATCCGCGAGAACTACGGCATCTTCTTGTCAGTAGTTGTTTATCCGGTGGTTCCAAAAGGTGTGATGATGTTGCGATTGATTCCAACCGCTGTTCACACTGACAAAGACATTGATGATACACTCAATTGCTTCACCGAAGTGGCAGAAAAACTTCAGTCAGGTTTTTATCTGAAACAAAAATTGGTGACTGTATAGGAGAAGATTTTTTTCAATGAAAAGGCGACGAGATTCTTGTCGCCTTTTTTTATTTCCCGTTTTTCCAATACCACCAATCTAATTTTTTCTTCTCAGGATTTTTTGTTTTAGAAAAATAAACAGCACACCGAAACACATAGAGCAAGCAGATGTCGTGTTGTGATCCGGTGAGTTTAGTCATATCATCATACATCACTTCCGGACTTTTATTTTTCAAATCACTTACACTTCTGATTCCAAGTAAATACAAGTCATTGGCAATTGATTTCCCTACTCCCGGAATTACTTGTAATTCCTTTAAAATTTCTTTTTTCTCCTTCATAAAATCAGGCGATAAATCTTAAATCAAAAATCTAAAATCTTAATTCCTTTCTTTGCGCACTGCACCAAATGGCAAAGCAACGAACCATTTCTAAATCAATTTCCCTTGAGGGCAAGGGTTTGCACACCGGCATAGATGCAGTGCTGACTTTTAATCCTGCACCTGCCAATCATGGATTTGTATTTCAGCGAACAGATCTGGAAGGAACACCTACTATTAAGGCAGATGTAGATTTTGTGGTAGATACATCGCGCGGAACTACGATCGCAAAAAACGGAACCAGGGTTCACACCATTGAACACTTGCTGGCCGCTTTAGCAGGACTTCAATTAGATAATGTGTTAATTAAATTAACCGGACCTGAGGTTCCAATTATGGATGGAAGTTCGGCCCCGTTTATTGAAGCACTTATAAAGGCAGGTATTATTGATCAGGATGCAGAAAGAAATTATATAAAGCTTCCTCAAAATATTTCCATGCGGGATTCAGACAAGAATGTAGACATGCTTGCAGTTCCTGCTGATGATTTCGAAGTGGATGTAATGGTTGATTACAACTCTCAGGTGCTCGGAACGCAGCACGCTTCGATGAAAAATATTTCTGACTTCGAAAAAGAAATAAGTGGCGCCCGCACTTTTTGTTTTCTTCATGAGATAGAAGGTTTGGTAAAAAATAATCTTATAAAAGGAGGGGACCTGGATAATGCAATTGTGGTGGTTGAAAAAAAGCCCGATGAAGAAACACTTCTGAAACTAAAAACCCTTTTCGGAAAAAATGATGTTCAGGTAAAGGAAGGTTATCTCACCAATACCAGCCTTCGATATGAAAATGAACCTGCTCGCCACAAACTGCTCGATGTTGTTGGAGATCTTGCTCTGATCGGCTTTCCGGTTAAAGCAAAAATTGTAGGTTCGCGCCCCGGACATTCCACTAATGTTGCATTTGCTAAAAAGATAAAGACTATGATAAAAGAAATGAAGAACGGAAAAATGGCTCCATTCTATGACCCGAACATTCCGCCGGTGTATGATATCCGGATGATTGAGCGTTCGCTTCCTCACAAGTATCCGTTCCTGCTCGTTGACAAGATTATTGAGTTGGACGATAAGCATGTCGTTGGAGTGAAAAATGTAACCTTTAACGAAAACTTTTTTCAGGGACATTTCCCCGGAAACCCTGTAATGCCAGGTGTGCTTCAGATAGAAGCAATGGCGCAAACCGGTGGCATCCTTGTTTTAAATACAGTAAATGATCCGGAGAACTGGGATACATACTTTCTTAAAATTGATAACGCCCGCTTTAAGAGCAAAGTAATTCCAGGCGATACACTTATTATGAAACTTGAATTACTCTCACCTATCCGACGCGGTATTTGCGAAATGCGCGGACAGATTTTTGTTGGAAACAAAGTGGTGACTGAGGCTGACCTTGTTGCACAAATTGTTCGCAAGCAGCCGTTGTAATGTGCAACTAAATTTAATCACCCTAAGTCTATAACCAGATTTTCAAAAACACGATTGCCGTATTGAAATTATGATTTCGAATCTCGCTTATGTTCATCCCGATGCAAAAGTTGGCAACGATGTGACTATTGAACCATTTGCAGTGGTGGAAGCGAATGTGGTAATTGGAGACGGTACTCTTATACATTCTCATTCAACTATTATGACCGGAGCGCGGATCGGCCGCAATTGCAATATTTATCCGGGTGCAGTTATTAGCGGAGAACCACAAGACCTCAAGTTCGAAGGAGAAGAAGCTTTCACTATTATCGGCGACAACACCATCATACGCGAATGTGTAACCGTGAACCGCGGAACCAAGTGGAGCGGCAAAACAGAAGTTGGAAATAATTGCCTGCTCATGGCTTACTCCCATGTGGCACACGATTGTGTTCTTGGCAACAATGTAATTCTTGCCAACAATGTGAATCTTGCCGGTCATATTGTGATAGAAGATTTTGTAAACATTGGCGGCGTGAGTGCGGTGCAGCAATTTCTGCGAATCGGAACACAGTCATTCATTACTGGCGGAAGCCTGGTTCGAAAAGATGTTCCGCCATTTATTAAAGCAGCACGCGAGCCTCTTTCTTATGCCGGTGTTAACTCAGTCGGACTTAAGCGACGCGGATGGACGCAGGAAGCTATTAATGAAATTCACAATATCTACCGTGTGATTTTTGTTGAGCACGATAATGTTTCAAAAGCACTGGAATCTTTGGAAGAAAAATTTGAACAGAGTGCAGAGCGGGATTCCATTATCAATTTCATCCGCAACTCTGAGAAAGGAATCATCAGAGGTTATGATTCTGTTGTCAATGAAGATTACGCTTAATAAAGTTAGCAAGCGGTATAATTACGAGTGGATATTCAGGGAACTCGATTACACTTTTCAGTCCGGTAAATCTTATGCGCTGCTTGGACCTAATGGTTCAGGTAAGAGTACACTGTTACAAATTATTGCCGGAAACATTGTTCCGTCAGAAGGAGAAGTGATTTACGAAAACAAAGGAATAAAAACGGAGAGTGAAAATTTTTTCCGGCAAATCAGTTTTGTTTCTCCATATATGGAACTACCGGAAGAAATGACTTTTGAAGAGGTGATTAATTTTCATTCCGGATTTAAAAAATTTAAACAGAATTTATCTACAGAAAAAATTATTGAACACAGCGGGTTGAAGAAATCAGTTGCACGGCAAATAAGATTTTATTCTTCAGGAATGAAGCAGCGCGCCAAGCTTACGCTTGCTATACTCACTGACACGCCTGTTCTTTTTCTTGATGAACCCACCACTAATTTGGATGAAACATCGGTTGGTTGGTGGAAGAAATTATTGCAGGAAAATTCTGAAAACAGAATTGTAATAACAGCATCCAACATCGCGCGCGAATACGAGTTATGTGATGAACAGATTGAAGTGAATAATTGGAAGTAATTTCTATTTTACCTTCATCAAATCATGCAAACCAATAAATCGGTTGGTCATAAATCCTTCGGCATATTTAACACCGATGTGCTTTCCCAAAATCAACATTCTGCCGCGCAGCGTATCTAAGAATTCCGGCTTTGAGATATAAGTCACAGGTTCCGTCTGATTATCCTTATCATAAAACTGTGAACGGAAAGCATGAATGCATTCAAACTTTTTTTCTGTGAACTCAGAAACATCTACAAGGAAATCAGGGACTAAATCCTTGTCCTGAATGTAGTGATACACGGTTTTTGGCCGCCATGCGTTTTGCGGTTTCCCTGAATCATCATGGGTTTCAATCTTCATTAGCCCGGAAAGAAAACATGCATCGCGAACCAATAAGGCTGCTTTTCCATGATCAGGATGTCGGTCTGCTATTGCATTGGCGAATACAATTTCAGGTTGATACTTTCGAAGCACTTTAATAATTTCAAGCTGGTGCTTTTCATCGTTTTGAAAAAAACTGTCACGCATCATCAGGTTATCACGAATCGAAGCACCGCTGATTATTGCTGCTGCTGCAGCTTCAGCGTC
>DMRR01000134.1 GCA_003455275.1 Bacteroidota bacterium
TACATTTATTATTCCTTCAGCTATTGGGGCTGCCTTGCTTTTATTATATATTACATTTTCTCCGTTTATATCAAAAGCCAATAAAAAACGAATTAGCATTCATCAACTGAAGATACCCGAGTTAATCGATCAGGAAGATTTTACACGAATTGCTATCACTCTTGACTTTAGTACAATAGATAGCAAAACAATTTCCCGGGCTGTTTACATTGGAAATAAGTCCGCCTCTTATCACCTGATTCATGTAGTAGAAAGTGCGGGCGCTATATTAATTGGCTCTCAAACAAGAGATAAAGAAGAAGAAGAAGACCTGCGACACTTATTTGCTGTTGCTGAAGAACTCTCTCGAAACGGATATCATGTCACTTATGAATTGTGCTTCGGAAAAAGAAGTGATGCGATTGCAAAATCAGTTCGTGAATTTAATGCGCAACTTCTGGTGATGGGAGCTCATGGCCACAAAGGGTTAAAGGATATTATTCTCGGCGAAACCATTTCACAGGTTCGTCATAAAGTAAAAATTCCAGTGCTGGCGGTAAATTGAATCGATAAAAATTTTGGTCTGATTAAAAAACCAGAATCAAAAAGTCATAAGGAAACTTTTTACCGAATTCTCTTTTCTGCTTTATAAAGAACTGCAGAGATAACTGCTACTAAAGTTGAAAGTGTGACAAAAGCTGAAATCATGACTGTATGTTTTTCCAAAAATAATTTGCACTAACGGCGCCTGATCTTAACCCTTACTCACAAAAACTGTTTCTCCGTCTGCTTTCTCAGACAAGGAATTCCGATACTATTATTGATGAAATTTTTTGAAATGAAATATAGAAGGCTTGGAAGATCAGGGTTGCAGGTAAGCGAACTTTCATTTGGTTCATGGATGAATTTCACTAACCGGGCTGCCGACGATGTAAATGAAAAATGCATGAAGTATGCATACGATCATGGAGTAAATTTTTTTGATAACGCAGAAGGCTACAACTTCGGTGAATCAGAAAAACTAATGGGAAAAATTCTGAAGAAGATGAAATGGCACAGGGATTCATATGCAATCAGCAGCAAGGTTTTTTTTGGAGGAAATGGAAAACTCCCAATGCAGATTGGCCTCTCGCGCAAACATGTATTTGACGCCTGTCACGATGCTTTAAAGAGAATGCGGATTGAATATCTCGATCTTTATTTCTGCCATCGCCCGGACCCGGAAACTCCGATTGATGAAACGGTTTGGGCAATGCACCAGCTCATTATGCAGGGAAAAATTTTATATTGGGGAACCAGTGAATGGAGTGCAAATGAACTGAAACAAGCCTTTGTTGTTGCTGAGCGCCACAATCTGATTCCTCCAACAATGGAGCAGCCACAGTATAATTTATTAATGAGAGACAAAGTCGAAAATGAATTTGTTCCGCTTTATGCAAAAGGTTTGGGAACTACAATCTGGTCGCCGCTTGCATCAGGACTGTTGACCGGAAAATACATTAATAGTATTCCGAAAAACTCAAGACTTGGAATTAAGAATATGGAATGGCTGAAAAAGAAAACCGTAGAAGATGATTCGAAAATGGAAAAGGTAAAAAAGCTATCTCTCCTTTGTGAAAAAATTGGAGTACCAATGAATCAACTGGCGATTGCCTGGTGCCTGAAAAATAAAAATGTAAGTACAGTCATACTTGGGGCATCTAAACTTGATCAATTGAAAAGCAATTTGAAATCACTTGAAGTTTATGGTTCGCTGAATGAAGATGTGATGAAGGAATTAGATAAAATAACTTTGGCGAAGAATTAGTTTACCAAAGTTTTACAATCAAAATTCCAAGACCAATAATCACAATACCAATACAGCAACAAGCGCCTATTGCAGTATCCTCATCATCAAAATCTGAAAACATAAGTTGATTGCACAATGAATCTGAAGAATTCAGATTCAGATTCTTTACAGAATTTTCTATCTTCAATGTTGAATTAAAATTTCCTTTCATGATTCCGGCATCTGTTAAATCTTTTTCAAGATGTTGAAGTTGACTGACTGATGCATTCACTTTTGATTTATCGTAGCTGAAGAGTTCGCTCTTAGAAGCAAAGGATTTTTGTGAAAAGAAAAAAATGTTGTTAATGAGTAGATGAATAATATTCTTGTTCATGTTTGACAGTTAATAACTGATTTCAAAAATCATTTCTATCATTACAACAAGCAAATAAATAAGTTGACATCTGCTGAATCGTCGTTCGCTTTTATTTTAAATCCTGTTTCTTCAGGCGGAAAGTCATTGAATTTCTGGAAGAGTTTTGAAAAAAATTTAAAGAATGAAAATATTTCTTATCAGCTTTTTCAAACAACAAAATCAGGTGAAGCAGTTGAACTCGTTCAAAAAGCAATTCAATCTGGGTTCAAAAAGATTATTGCCATAGGGGGCGATGGAACCTTGCATCAGGTAGCAAACGGAATTCTTTCTCAAAGTTTCTATGACACAAAAGATATAGCCATGGGTTTAATTCCGATGGGTACAGGGAATGATTTCGGCCGTTACTGGAAACTTCCAGTAAAAAATTCGCTAATAATTTCTATGATGAAGAATCACAAAATTGTTTTGCAGGATGTTATTAAGGTTAATTACATCCGTGAGAATAAAAATATTTTCCTGATCAGTATGGGCGGATGTGGTTTTGATTCTTCAGTGGCTTTAAAAGCGCATAACGAAAAATTGAAGGGCAGGGGAGGAAAATTGGTTTACCTGCGTTGCCTTCTGCAATCGCTTTTCGGTTACAAAAGCACCACGATGAAAATTGTGGTGGATGAAAAAAAATATGTAGGAAAATTTTTTTCTGTTGCAATTGGAAATAACCATAGCAACGGAGGCGGAATCATGCAATGCCCCGGTGCATCTATGACAGATGGTAAACTCAATATCACGATGCTTGGTGATCTAACACTGGGAGAGATTTTGTGGAATCTAAAAGGAATGTTCAATGGAAGTTTTACAAAGCATAAAAAAGTAACCACATCGTTTGGCCAAAAAATATTTCTCGAGTGTTCAGAAGAAAATATTTTGGAATTAGATGGAGAACCATATTATAATCTTCCTGTTAGCTTAGAAATTGTCCCTTCGATGTTAAGCGTGATTATTCCGAAATGATTTAATAAAGGATCGGAATGAATTCAATATAGACTAAAATAAACCGCAAATAAACTGAGGGCTGAATTCGAAATAAATTAATTCAGAAATTCCTGGCGCAGTACTTCAATTGAAATACTAACTGAACTTTTATGGCTTTTCAATTGAAAATTCAATTTCGAAATTTCGTCATGCACAGAAACCGGAATCGTGGTCATAAAAAAACCTTTTGTAACTTTTTTGGAAAACAGTTCAATATCTTTTTTACCCTGCAGGTAACTAATTCTCAACTCACCATCAAATGGAATAATTGAACTGATTCGAATTTCAGAATCAAGTGTTAGTTCGGCAGCCGCACGAAGAGAAGACTGATGTTTTATCTTCAATTCCGGAGATGGAATAATATCTTCTTTGTAATCGAAATTATTCTTTGATTTAAACACTCCGCTATAGTGTTCGGATTTCATTTGGGTTAATTATATGGGCGGTGAATTTATACTCTTAAGCCCGAATCATTGCAAAAGTCCGACTCTTAATCTTTCGGTCTTCTAAGAATTCCAAAAATCACAATTACATACCCTGCAATTACTACTATTGGTGCAAGGGTGACTCTTCTGAAACTATATATTTCTTCAATTTTATACTCATCAGGTTTTTGATCTCCCCCTGCCATCAACATGTATCCGACTATCAGAACTATCACACCTGAAATAATCAGCAAATAATTTTCTCTATTGAAAAGAAATCCTTGATTTTGAGCATCGGATTTTTTAGCGGTTTCCTTAGTTGTGGCCATAAATATTTTTTCGGTTGACGAAAGTATATGCAGGAATGTGAAAAGTGAAACGATGAATGATCAAATCAAACTGTATTACTTATAAAGGATAACCTTAAACAGCGAAGCAATGAGTTCAATAACTACATTTATTTAATACGAATAAATTGCTTCTCTAATAAAGTTCATCAAGATGCATTCTAAGATATTTGTTTGAAACGACAAAGCTGCTGAGAGCAGTAAAGAGAATTCCAAAAGCAATGATGAGTAAAAAAAGCAAAATAGTTCCGTTGAAATCCTGAAGTGCTTTTAAGTCAGGAAGCACACTTATTAAAAAATTCAGGAGAGTGAAAAGCAATGTGACTGCAATCAACCCGCTGATTAATCCATTGAACAAAGCCCGGATAAGAAATGGTTTACGAATAAATGCGTTTGTGGCACCAACCAATTGCATGCTTCGCAATAAAAATCTTTGAGAATACATTGCAAGCCGGGTAGTTGAATCAATTAATGTATACGAAACAAATCCGAGCAAAAGAGAGAGTGCTATAATTATGTAGCTAAAGGTTCTGAAATTTTTATTTGCAAGTTCAACCAGTTTGCTCTCATAATAAAATTCCTGAACCGAAGGATTAGCCTGTATTCTGGTTTGTATGGCGGTAATACTATCGGGTAATGAAAAACCTGCGTTGATTTTTAAATCGATAGAAGCGAAAAGAGGATTCTCATTGAGCATATCATGGTAATCATCATTGAATTCATTGATATAAATTTTTTCTGCATCATCTTTCGAAATGTATTCTGCCGATTTAGCCCATGGCTGAGCCATTATTTCAGCACATAATTTTTTCCCGGCATCATCACTCACTCCGTTTTTAAGAATTATTGTAAAAGAAATATTCTCTTTTATGTAATCGGAAAGTTTTCTTCCATGAATCAAAAGCAAGAATAAGATCCCCACCACAAAAAGAACCAAAGCAGTACTGATAATGCTATAAATGTGGGAGGGTTTGAATCTTTTTTTTGCTTTGTTTCTACCGGTTGCCATTCGCAGCGAAAGTAGATTCCCCTGAATGCTCAATGCGAGTTTGAATATTTCATTTTCCACAATGAAAATTGTAAATACAAATTATGAATTCACTTCTGCTCTCGCTGTTAGATTTGCGAACTTCAATATGGATTACAAGTTTACTGAGATAGAAGAGTGGGCAAAAAATTTCTGGAAGGAAAAAAATATTTATCGTGTCGGTGATGCCGAAAGCGGCAAGCCGAAATTTTATGTGCTCGATATGTTTCCTTATCCGAGCGGCGCAGGGCTGCATGTCGGTCATCCGCTGGGATATATTGCCAGTGACATTTATTCGCGCTACAAGCGGATGAAAGGATTCAATGTGCTTCATCCAATGGGCATGGATTCGTTCGGGTTGCCTGCAGAACAATATGCGATTCAAACAGGTCAGCATCCAGCAATTACAACTGAACGAAACATTGCGACTTTCAAAAAACAAATGGACCAGTTGGGATTTTCATTCGACTGGAGTCGAGAAGTGCGCACCAGCGATCCGAAATTCTACAAGTGGACGCAATGGATTTTCATTCAGCTTTTTCATTCGTGGTATAACAATGCTTCTAATAAAGCAGAGAAGATTGATTCGCTGATTTCAGAGTTTGAGAAAAGCGGAAATGCAAATGTGAAAGCCGCAACTGCTCAGGAAGAAATTTTTTCTGCAAGTGATTGGAAAAATTTTTCTGCAAAACAAAAGAGTGATGTACTGCTCAATTATCGTCTCGCATACATAGCCGACTCGTGGGTGAACTGGTGCCCTGCTCTCGGAACTGTACTCGCGAATGATGAAGTGAAGGATGGAGTGAGTGAGCGCGGCGGTTATCCGGTTGAGCGAAAACTGATGAAGCAATGGAGCTTGCGCATCACAGCTTACTCTGAAAGATTGTTGCAGGGTTTGAATGAACTTGATTGGAGTGATTCAATAAAAGAAGCGCAACGCAACTGGATTGGAAAGAGTGAAGGAGCTTCAGTGAAGTTTGATGTTGGAACTTTGAACTTGGAAGTAAGTTCAACCTCGAACAATAAATCCAAGATCCAAGATCAAACATCCAAGATCAGCATAGAAGTTTTTACTACAAGACCCGACACCATTTTCGGTGTAACATTTTTAACGCTTGCACCGGAGCATGAATTGATTTCGCAGATCACAACTGCTGAGCAGAAAAAAGCAGTTGAAGAATATGTCGCTTATGCGAAGAACCGAAGCGAGCGCGAGCGCATGACTGATGTGAAAAAAATTACTGGTGTGTTCAGCGGCGCTTATGCTGTTCATCCGTTCAGCGGAAAACAAATTCCTATTTGGATTGGTGAATATGTGCTGGCGGGTTACGGAACCGGCGCAGTGATGGGAGTTCCCGGTCACGACAGCCGCGATTATGGTTTTGCAAAACATTTTAATCTTGAAATTATTGAAGTGGTGAGCGGCGGTGATATTTCGAAGGAAGCTTTTGAAGACGAAGGCACAAGCATCAACTCTGATTTTCTGAACGGACTGAAAACTGCCGATGCAAAACAGAAAGCGATTGAAGAGATAGAGAAAAAAAATATCGGCACACGAAAAATAAATTACAAACAGCGCGATGCGATTTTTGGAAGGCAGCGCTACTGGGGCGAACCGATTCCTGTGTATTACGACGAAGAAGGAATTCCGAAAACGGTGGATGAAAATGATTTGCCTGTAAAACTTCCGGAGGTTGACAAATATCTTCCAACGGAAACAGGAGAACCTCCATTAGCTCGCGCATCAAACTGGAAGTATAAAGAGAAATATAATTTCGAGTTGACTACAATGCCTGGATGGGCTGGCTCTTCGTGGTATTTTCTGCGCTACGAAGACCCGAACAACGAAAACAGTTTTGCTTCAAAAGATGCCATTAATTATTGGCGCAATATTGATTTCTACATCGGCGGTTACGAGCACGCCACAGGTCACTTGCTTTACTTCCGCTTCTGGACAAAATTTTTATTCGACCTCGGTTACATTCCTTTCGATGAACCTGCACAGCGATTGGTGAATCAGGGGATGATTCAGGGAGTGAGCGCAAAAGTTTTTAAAAACAATTTCAATTTTAAAACTGCGCCTGCAGCAGTTCCATTCAAAAGAAGAATTGCTGAATTTATTCCTGATGAAAAACTTGTTGATGAAATTGTTGATGTGTACCTGTGTAAAGATTTTGTTGTGAATGAATCTAACAAGTTGGGATTGCCTGATGTTTATTCCGATATAAATCTTCCAGCGGACTATGCTGATTTCACAAAACATCAGTATGACATAAAAGAATTTTACGATTCAGGAGATAACCGCGCGAAGAATATTTTATTCATGTTCAAAGGTGGAGTTTTTCTGAATGGAAAATTTTACTCAGAACAAAATGTAAATACCTGTTCATTCGGTTTTACAGCTGTTCCTGAAAAAATGTCGAAGTCGAAATACAATGTTGTAAATCCTGAAGACATTGTTTCGAAGTATGGTGCTGATTGTTTCCGTTTGTATGAAATGTTTTTAGGTCCGATTGAAATGAGCAAGCCGTGGGACACAAAAGGAATTGACGGAGTGAGTCGCTTCCTGCGCAAACTCTGGAAATTATTTTATGATGAAAATGGAAACTGGCTGGTGCGCGACGAAGCAGCAACCAATGAAGAATTGAAAATCCTTCACAAGACAATCAAGAAAGTAGAAGACGATATGGAAAAACTTTCTTACAACACTTCAGTTAGCGCATTCATGATTTGCGTGAACTCGCTCACCGATTTGAAGTGTAACAAAAAAGAAGTGCTGAAAGATTTACTGCTCATCATGGCGCCGTTCGC
>DMRR01000151.1 GCA_003455275.1 Bacteroidota bacterium
GTCAGAGCCAGAAAAACGATGATGGGTATTAATTTTTTCATTGCGGAGAATTTCTTTTTGTTGTTCGATTTCATGTGTATGGCGTTGATGGTTGATTAAAAGTTACAGTTGTTACAATTTTTTTTTTGAAGTGAATTATCCGCTTCAATTTCAAATAGATTTAGTGTGGTGAATCCTGTGAAAATGGAATTTGATTTCATGGGATTCGTTAGGGTCGTCGGGTTTACCGATAAAATCCTTGCATTCCAAACCATCCTTTGTCATCAGCCAGGTATAACCGACCATGTCCCATGAATTTGTATCAGTGGTGGTTTGTACATTGTCAAGAATCATTCTTAAATCCTTAGTTATAAAAACAGATTTACCAACCGGCAGCTTCAAAATAATATCGATATTCTGTCCGCGAAATTTAGTATCAGTTGAAAGCATACAAACCGGAGAAAGAGTCAGTGTGTTTCCATTCAATGAATAATGATACTCAATTTCATTAGCTAATTTCTTAGCCTCCCCCGAAGAGTTGCCCCGAGAATGACGAATGAATACAAGCTCAGCTGTGTCAGTATTGCTTGACTGTATATCAAGCGACACCGTGCGAACGAAAACTGAATCTTCATTATTAGTAATGAACATATCATCAGAGAAATCATTGTCAAATTCATTTCTCATTTCATTCCATTCGTCACGGGTTGGGTTTAATGAAAGTTTTAAGGTATCGGCAGGGTAAGAGAGCGTAATTGATGATCTGATGGTACCTTCTTTTTGAAATTCCTTTGCAAGTTTTACTCCCTGGTAAGCAGTAATTCCTACACCTGCAAGCCAGAAAAACAACATGATAAAACCAACTCTTTTCAAGTACAGGTTTACATTAAAAAGGATTTTTATTCCATTCAAAAGAAGCAGCACTAATGGAATAGCAAGCAGAAGAATAATTCCTGTTACAAACCATCCAATATCAATAGGAGCGAAAATCATTTTTGACAAAACGGATGGAATCATAACTGAAACAATTCCTGTAAAACTAAAAATGAAAAGAGTGAGCATTACCAATGAAACAATGCTGAAAAGCATTAGAAAAAATCCGAGTATTTTTCCAATGAATAAAAAAACCTTTCTGAAAACTTCTCCTGCAAAATTTACAGCCTGTGAACCGGCATTCTTTACCCGCTGCCTTGTTTCTTCAGAGCCAACCTGTTTCCCGAATTTTTCCATCCGCTCTTTTACATTTCCCATTTCCTCTCGAATGTTTTTTTCTATGTTCGGAATATTTACCCGTTCACCCCGCATCTGAATTTTTTCAGCAGTAGTTCGCGCAGCAGGCACAATCACCCAAAGAATGATGTATAACAACAAACCCGTTCCAGCAAAGAAAAAGCTGAGCGCAAAAGCGAGCCGCAACCATACAGGATCAATGTCAAAGTATGCTGCTATACCTGAACAAACACCGCCCAGCATCCGATCATCTACATTTCGGTAAAATCTTTTGTCAGCATAAGTTTTTCTTTCTGTAGCTGAGGAGCTATCAGTAAAAGTTTTGCTCTCCTCTCCTGCTACTTCTTCCGGGTTGCCCATTTGCGCAATCACAGATTCAACCTCGTCGATTGTGATTACATTTTTCGCATCAGAAATTCTTTCTGAAAACATTTCAGCAATCCTACTTTCTATGTCGTGAATTATTTCTTCACTTCCCTGCGCTGAGCCGAAATGACTCTTTAGTTTTTCAAGATATGCTTTCAGTTTTTCAAAAGCATTCTCATCTATGTGGAATACAATTCCACTTAGGTTTATAGTTATGGTCTTGTTCATGATTTAGATTTTTTTGTGGTTAATGAAACAGCACTAACTAATTCGTCCCAGGTTTTCTGAAGCTCTTTCAGAAATTTTTCGCCCAGTCCGGTGAGCTTATAATATTTCCGAGGTGGTCCTGATTTCGATTCCACCCATTGATAGTTGAGGTAGCCATCGTTCTTTAACCGTGTAAGGATTGGATACAGCGTTCCTTCCACCACCAGCAACTTCGCCTGCTTCATACGCTCTATGATTTCAGAGGCATAGCATTCGTCATCAGCGTGTATGATGGAGAGAATACAGAACTCCAGGATTCCCTTGCGCATCTGTGCTTTTGTGTTCTCTATTTCCATTTGATTTTTTGTTTGACGGTGCAAATAAATGGTAAAACATTGAACTATGCAATACATAGTAGTAAAATATTTTTAGTAGCAGTTTTAGTAAGGTAGCTGGCAGTGCTGACTATTGATTACCTGTTTCAGGCTTTATTGATAAAATTTATTAGGTCATAAAATATATAAGGCATTATATGTGTTAACAGATTCGTTTGAGTGTAAAAACTTTTTCTGCTTTCATTGCCCTTGAAAAACCAAATCTGCTTCATGCGTTCAGTTTTCATTTTTACTTCCCTCCTGTCCATAACTCTCATTTTGAATTTTACCAGTTGTTTCGCACAAACTGATAAGCCTTTTGAGGCCAGCAACTTTCAGAAGGAAATGATTCAGTTGCTGGAAAACACGCAGCAACAGGATTGCAAGGATGCAGCAAAAGGTTTTGAATCGTCGTGGCTCAAACTCAATGGCAGCCAGCAGAACAGCGTGATTGAGATTGCCAATATGATGCGCACACGCAAAATGCTTGTGATCCCATACTTCAGAGATTTTGTAATGTCAATCAATGCTTATTCGACCGGCACAATCTCGTCCAATACTTTCGATCAGTGGAGCGAAACATTGAAGCAACTCATAACCAACCTTCAGAAAGGGAATAACAAAAACTTCCAGGCATTTATTGATTTCAGTAAAGATATTTTCGGTCAGAATGCTCTCAATATTGCACCCGGGCGTACATGGAAAATTACGGCTACTGAATTCACTCTCGACTATATTGATGGCAAACCTGTAGCTGTAATTCCTGAAACCGATTTGCTTGGAATCACCAATGGCGATACCATCATCGTTCATCATACAATGGGAAAATATTTTCCGGTCGATAATATGTGGGAAGGGAAAAAAGGTATGATTGACTGGAGCCGCGCAGGCCTTGACCCAAATAATGTGTATGCAACATTTTATAAATTTCAAATTGATTGCGAGAAAAGTGAATTCACTGTTGACTCTGCTACGCTAACCTATGCTCCTATTCTTGAAGATCAACTTACCGGGAAACTGATTGATAAACTTCTTGCAAACAACACCCCTGAAACAAGCGGCTATCCAAGGTTTTACAGTTATGATGGAAATATCTTTATTAAAAATATCGGCGATAATGCTACTCTTCACGGAGGTATTACCATTGAAGGGAGCAAGATGAGTTGCAGCGGCGGAAAAGATTTTAAAGCGGAACTCACGCTGAGAAGATACGATGGAGCGGTAGGTGTGAAGGCAAGAGCAAATTCATTTGTGCTGAAAAAGTTTGAAGAAATTTATTCACCACAAGCTGAAGTAAATATTTATCTCGGCAAAGATTCAATCTATCATACCGGCGCCATACTGAAGTATCGCGTCAGCACCAAACAACTGGTGGTTGAAAGAGGAAAAGATGGAATTGCGCGCTCTGCATTTTTCGATTCATACCATAACAATGACATATATGCTGACGCACTATACTGGAGATTGGATGAACCAACTCTCAGTATGAGCGAAATTCCGGGTTCTGCCGCCGGCGAATCAAAATTTGAATCCATAAATTATTTTGAAAAAGGCAGGCTGGATAAGTATCAAAATATTTCTGACTTCAATATCATTAATAAAATAAAACAATATACTGAAGAACATCAGACAATGGAAATTTATACTGATGAACTTGCCAAATACATTTCAAAAACTTATGTACCGGAAACTATAAGACGAACGCTTTATAAACTGGTTGAAGATGGTTTTATCTACTATGATGAATCAAAGGAAATAGTGACTGTGCGCAAGAAAACAATCAACTATATTCTGAATGATCAGAAACATATGGATTATGACAATATTAAAATGGTTTCGGAACCTAAGAATTCAACAAACGGAACTATTGACATGAACACCTATGCTATGAATGCAAAAGGAGTTAAGAGTGTAGTGATCAGTGATTCTAATTTCGTAGTGATTTTCCCCCGAAAAGATTCTTTGATTGAACGAAAGAACCGCGACATTGACTTCGACGGAAAAATGTTTGCAGGCAGGCTTGATATGTATGGTTCAGGTTTTTCTCTAAATTATGCTGACTGGAAAATGAATCTTGCAAACATTGACACTATGCTTATCAATATTCCGAACGGACAATTCGGTGCTGACGGATGGCCAATTTTAGTTCCGATTCATAGTTATGTTGAACGATTAACCGGCGATCTTACAATTGATGTGAAAGCTAACAAGAGCGGAATGGACCGACACTGGACATATCCTTCTCTAAAAACAACAGATAAAAGTTATGTCTTCTACAACCGCCCTTCTACTCAAGGAGGAGCCTATGATAAAAACAAATTTTTCTATGAACTCGAACCATTTCTATTCGATAGTTTGCTTGCATTCAAAGCAGATGAAGTTGAGTTCAAAGGGAAATTGGTTTCCGCAGGAATTTTTCCTGACATTGTAGAACCAATAGGAATTCAAAAAGACCTCGCCCTCGGATTTCAAACCAAGCGGACTGCACTTCCGATGTATGGCAGCAAGGGAACATTCTCCAATACAATTTCACTCGACAATCGCGGCCTTCTTGGTAACGGAAGTATTAATTACCTGACTTCAGTTACTAAATCAGATCACTTTGTTTTTCTTCCTGATTCCACCACAGGCAAAGCTCAGAGTTTTGATATGACTGCAACCACATTAGGAGGAGTTGATTATCCAACTGTAAACGGAAATAATGTAGGAGTTTCATGGAAACCATACAGCGATAGCATGATGGTAAAAACAGATTCTGTTCCGTTCAAAATGTTTGGAAAAGAAACTGACATGACCGGAACATTAGTACTGACTCCAAAAGGATTGAAAGGAAGCGGAACTGTTGATTGGGCTGATGCTACTTTAAAATCAGGCGACATCAATTTTGGAAAAAACAAAATGCAATCAGATACATCTGACTTTGTGATCAAATCAATAGACCCAAACAAGTTTGCCTTAAGTACCAAAAATGTAAATTCAAATATTGATTTTGATAAACAAGTTGGCGATTTCAAATCCAATACTGATGATATCGCAACCGAACTTCCATATAACCAATACCGCACTTCTATCAATGAATTTCATTGGGATATGGCAAAGAAGAATTTGAAATTCACCGCACCGGCTGGAACTGAAGCAGAATTCACAAGCATACATCCTAAACAAGACTCCCTCAGCTTTACAGGTACAAGTGCAAATTATTCATTGAATGATTTTATCCTGAAAGTAAACCAGGTCCCTTATATCGCGGTTGCTGATGCGCATATTATTCCCGACAGCGGAAAAGTAATAATCGAGCCCGATGCTGTGATGCGCACGCTCAACAAAGCAAAAATTGTTGCGGATACTATAAATGAATTCCACAATTTCTTTAATGTAACAGCTAATGTTTTTGCAAAATACAGTTACAAGGCAAGCGGCGATTATACTTTCGTCAGTAAAAATGGCACTAAACAGAAAATAAATTTCACTGACATTGGAGTTTATAAAGACAGCACGAAACATTACCGCACTTATGCAAAAACTACAATTGATACCGCTCAGAAATTTTTCATTATTCCAAAAGTTTATTACACCGGTCAGGTTAATATTCAGGCGCCAGTTGAAGAATTGAACTTTGATGGTTATGCAAAACTTCAGATGAATAATCCGAATGTGAAAGCAGAGTGGTTCAGCATTAACAATAATTTCACCCGCGACTCTTCACTCATTTATTACAAAGACCCTGTGGATCCGCGCAAGAAACCTTCCACCGCAGGAATTGTTTTCGAAGCCGATTCTTCAGATTTATACACTGCCTTTTTCCAGGCAAAAAAATCAAGCAGGGATAAAAACCTGTTCATTGCCAACGGAATTGTTTATTACGATGAAACAGCAAAAGAATTTGTGGCCGGCGATCCCGATAAAATTCTGAATGAGGCCACCCGCGGCAACATCATTAAGTACAACGATGCCACCGGAAAAGTTTATGCTGAGGGTAAAATGGATATGGGACTCAATTTTGGTTTGGTTGATGTTCAGGCCGCTGGTTATATCAACACCGATGTAATTAAAAACAAATATGATTTCAAATTACTGATGGGAATTCAGTTTGATATTAAAGATGATTTATTGGAAAGCATGGGCAAAACCGTTCTGGCAAACAATTTCAGCCAGGAAGACCTGGATTATTTCAGTGATGATTTTGCGAAAAGCATTCCTGAATTTATTGCCCTGAAAAATGAAAAGAAGTTCAATGATCAGATGAACAAGGATGGAACTTTCAAAAAACCGGAAGACTTTAAGTACACTATGTTTTTCACTGATCTTCATTTGGTCTGGGATAAGGATTCAAAATCTTTTTACTCAAAAGGCCCGTTTGGAATTGCTTATGTAGGACCTATTGCCATTAACAGAATGATTCAGGGAGCTTATCTTGAAATCGGGTATAAGAAAAGCGGTGACTACATGAATCTATACATTCCTGGCGATGACGGCAAGTATTACTATTTCTTCTACCAGAATAATAACATGCAAATCCTTTCCGGTGACAGAAACTGGATGGTGGCACTTCAATCAATTGATCCGGAAAAACGCAGAACTAAAACTGATGATGGAAAGGTTTATCAATACACTGTAGCAAGTGAAAATAAGATGAACACTTTCCTTGCCCGCATGCAATACATCGAAACAGGCAAAAAGGAATTTGATCCGAATAAGAAGTAGTTCCATTTATTGTTCTTATTTTTTCATTTTCAGGTTAAATCCCTGAAAGCTTCATTTTTTTCCCTGCAGATTAACTCTTGTATTCATTAGGTTTTCTGCCTCCTGCAGTTACATTTGCCATCCCAAAAAAAATCCCATACAAAAGGAGGAACCATAACTTGACAGAAAACAATTTAGAAAACCAAACCGCCGAAACTCCGGCACCGGTTGAAGCAGAGAAAAAAAACAATTCAACCACCGATTCCCGTCACGATGATTTTGACTGGAACACAAACAAAAAAAATGTTCGCTCTTATTCCGATGATGAGCGTAACACTATGAAAAAGCAATATGACGGAACCTTCGTCAATATTGAAAACGATCAAATCCTGCACGGACAGGTAGTTTCAATCACCAACAACGATGTGGTACTTAATGTAGGATTCAAAAGCGACGGACTTGTGCCTCTCTCTGAATTCCGCGACATCGAAGGATTAAAAGTTGGTGATGCAGTTGAAGTTCTTGTTGTAGAAAAAGAAAACCCAAAAGGTCAGCTTATTTTATCTCGCAAGAACGCAAAACTCGTTCGCTCATGGGAGCGAATCGTAGATGCCCACAGAACAGGAATAGTTGTAATGGGAACCATCACGAGCAAAACAAAGGGAGGATTGATTGTTGAAGTATTCGACATGGAAACATTTCTTCCGGGTTCGCAAATTGATGTGAAACCTATTACTGATTACGATATGTATGTTGGTCAGACCATGGAATTCAAAGTCGTTAAGATTAATGAATTGATCAAGAATGCTGTGGTAAGCCATAAGGCACTGATTGAAAGTGATATTGAACAACAGCGTGCTGCCATTATGGGCAAACTTGAAAAAGGACAAGTGTTGGAAGGAACCATTAAAAACATCACTGACTTCGGTGCGTTCATTGACCTCGGTGGTGTGGATGGTTTGCTTTATATCACTGATATTTCATGGGGAAGAATCAACCATCCGAAAGAAGTGCTGGAACTTAACCAGAAACTCAATGTGGTGGTGCTCGATTACGATGATGAGAAAAAAAGAATTTCTCTTGGTCTCAAACAATTGACTCCGCAACCATGGGATACACTTGATCCTTCTGTAGATGTTGGAAGCCATATCAAAGGAAAGATTGTAAACATTGAAGACTACGGAGCATTCCTCGAAATCATTCCAGGAGTTGAAGGATTAATTCATGTGAGTGAAGTTAGCTGGAGCAATACTCCAATTAATTCTAAAGAGTTCTTCAAATCAGGAGAAGAACTGGAAACAGTTGTGGTGACCATTGACCGCGCTGAGCGTAAAATGTCATTAAGCTTAAAGCAACTTTCAAAAGATCCATGGAGCGATATTGAAACCAAGTATCCTGTAAACAGCAAGCAGAAAGGAATCGTGCGCAACATCAGTGCTTACGGAGTGTTTGTTGAACTGGAGCCCGGCATCACCGGATTCGTTCATGTAAGTGATCTGAGTTGGGTGAAGCGGATTCATCATCCGAATGAATTTACTAAAGTGGGTAATGAAATGGAAGTTATGGTTCTTGAAATTGATAAAGAGAACCGCAAACTTTCACTCGGTCACCGCCAGGTGGAAGAAGATCCTTGGAACACATTTGAAACACTGTTCCCGGTTGGAAGTGTACACCAAGCTACAGTTATCAAACGCGACAATAACGGAGGAGTGATCCTGATGCCTTATGGCCTGGAAGCATTTGCCCCAACCAAGCATTTGAAAAAGGAAAATGGCAAGGCTGCTGAAGTAGATGAAACACTCGAATTTAAAGTTCTAGAATTTGACCGTGGTAATAAGAAAATCATAGTTTCTCATTCACGCGTTCATGATGAAAAGAAAGCAGAAGAGAAAAAAGCCGAGGGCGAAAGAAAAGATAAGGAAAGAAACGACACCCGTTCTGATATCAAAAACATCAATCGTAAAGTCGAAAAATCAACTCTCGGAGAAATTGGCGGTTTGGCTGAATTAAAACAGAAACTTGAACAAGGATCTGACAGCGCTGCTGCTGAAACTGCAGAACCAGAAACAACAACTGCTCCTGAGGCATCAACTGAAACTTCATCTGATGCATCTTCTGAATCATCTTCAACTGAAGAACCGAAAGCAGAATAATTTTTTTTCAAACTAAAATTGAAAACCCTCTCTGAGAAATTCGGAGAGGGTTTTTTATTTACTTGCATTCATAATTCCTTTATATTCAAAACGACGATTGATTACATTTGAACACTACACAAGTCTGCTATTCGCTTGAAGAAAATTTACTCCGGAAAAATAATTCTCCTTCTCCTTGTTGCATTCAATTGCATTTGTTCTTTCCGTGCAGGTGCACAGAATTCTCCCTACCGTCATGACACCTGCGTGAGCGGAAATTGTTCGGATGGTTATGGCATCCGCTACTACACCAATGGCGACAAATACATGGGCACCTTTATCAATGGTTCATTCAGCGGAAAAGGAATTTACTACTACTACGATGGCAGCCGCTACGACGGAGATTTTCTTGACAATAAGAAAAACGGCAAGGGAGTTTATTACTACAAGAGCGGAAACCGCTATGACGGAGATTTCGTGAACAACCTGAAGCAGGGTCACGGAATTTTTTATTACAACAATGGCAACCGCTACGAAGGAGATTTCAGCGAGAACAAATTTGAAGGAAAGGGGATCTTCTACTATGCGAACGGCAATAAGTATGAAGGCGATTTTCACAACGACAAGTTCGAAGGAAAAGGAATCCTCACCACGGTCAATAACAATAAATACATCGGCGATTTTGCGAACAACGATATGAATGGCTACGGCATTTATTCGTTCAACAACGGAAGCCGCTACGAGGGCTATGTGGTGTATGGAAAAAAATCAGGCAAGGGCGCGTTCTATTTTGGCGATGGCAGCCGCTATGAAGGCGAGTTTGTGAATGATGAAATTGAAGGCAAGGGAACCTGCTACTACACGAATGGAGATAAATACGATGGCGAATTCAAACACGCCATGTCAAACGGGTTCGGGATTTACTATTACAAATCAGGCGACACGCTCATCGGAAATTTTGTTGACAACATCATTGACAGCGTTGCAGTTTTTAAAACATCAAAAGGAATTACGAGTCGCTTGCGATATGAGCAGGATCGTTATGCCCTTGCAGCGCAGGCGAACACGCGCAATCTTGATTCGCTCTATCATAAGGCAACTGACAAATACCTGAATGATTATTCTTATGTGAATGTTGATTCGATTCACACCGCTGATTCATTGCACACGGTTATGTTGCTTGCTTCAGGAAAAACTGTGGAAGAAAAAAAAGTCTGTCCGAAGTGCAATGGTTCAGGAAAAGTTTGGCAGGACGAAGTGGTGCATGACCGTGTGGTGACTAAGGACATCAGCAACGGAATTGGTCCGCGCAATTTCGTGACCTACACAATTAAGGAAGTGATTCATCCTGCTGCTTATGTCCCGTGCAAAATGTGCGGGGGAACGGGCAAACTCTGATCATAAATTATCTCGTGAATGAAAAGAATATTTCTGTCGCTCATTATTGTATTCGCTCACTACACACTATTCACTTTTCTCCTTGTCACACTGAACTTGTCGAAGTGCTCCGCTCAGGCAAGCAACAGCGGCGGCTTTCGTCATTACACCGTTTCATCTGGCTTATCGAACAATAAAGTTTACTGCATTCTGCAGGATTATAAGGGCATGATGTGGTTCGGCACTGAAGACGGACTGAATTCATTCGACGGATATTCTTTCTATCAATACAAATACAACCCCGGTGACTCATTTTCAATTTCGAACACCATCATCCGCTGCATGATGGAAGATGAAGAGCACAATCTCTGGATAGGAACTGATGATGGTCTCAATGTTTTCAATCCTGCAA
>DMRR01000153.1:0-9162 GCA_003455275.1 Bacteroidota bacterium
TGCGGAGGTTCAGGGCGCATAATCACATTGAACCATATCCAACAAAGAACCGGAACAAGCAGCACAATCAGTGCTGCTATGACTCCAATTTTCTTTTTCATTATTTCCAGATATGGAATTGCATGTTATGCCAGCTGCTTCCTTCTGCTAAAAAAATAGAAACAGTATAGAGCAGAAGAATAACAGGAATCAATACTGTAATGATGAGGTGCTTTACTTCGAACTTAAGGTGCATGAAGGTTCCTACAATATAAATCGCCTTTATCATACTCATGACAACGAAGAAAATATTGAGCGGCATTCGGTTGATATCAGCAGGATAAGTAAGCGCCCCTATGATCTCAACGATAGTTACAATTAGCATAATCCAGAATGTTCTCCAGATCACTTTTACCATATTTCCGTGTGCTTCAGCAGACATGTATCAATTAGTTTTATTTTAAAAGTTAAAGCAAGTAGAAAGCCATGAACACAAACACCCAAACCAAATCAACAAAGTGCCAGTACAGACCAACCTTCTCCACCATTTCATAGTTACCTCTTCTGTCATATACTCCACTCATAACATTTGATGTTACAATAATATTTATAATCACTCCGGTGAAAACATGGAACCCATGAAATCCGGTAATAATAAAGAACAGCCACCCAAATGCAGAAGCGCCAAAAGGATTAGCACTAATTGTCATTCCTTCGCTAATCAAGTGTGTCCACTCCCAGGCCTGGCAACTTAAAAATGCAATTCCACCAATGATGGTGAAGAAAAGCCACATCGCAACCTTCTTTCTATTTTTCTCTGCATTTCCATAATGAACTGCCAGCACCATTGTAACCGAACTCATGATGAGAATGAAAGTCATGAGTGATACAAACATTAAAGGCAAATGCACATCTTCAGGAACTCCCGGGAAGGCGCGAAAAACATGATTGGGAACAGGCCAGGAATTATAACTGAAGCGCAATGCGCCATAGGTAACTAGGAAAGAAGCGAAAGAAAAACTATCTCCCACTAAGAAATACCACATCATTAGTTTACCCCAACTTACTTTGAATGGAGAGCGCCCTCCATTCCATGGGTTTGCAGATGTGGTGGTTGAATGTGCAGGTGCTGAAAGAGTTGCTTCCATCAAGAGTATTTTTTAGAAGAATTTTAATTGGAAGAAAATGAACAAAAAGATCCAGAGTAGGTCAACAAAATGCCAGTAAACAGAAATGAATCCAATAATATGATGATAATTTGGATTGAATTTTTGAACTGAGGTTTTTATTCCGGTATAAAGTAAAATTAAAAGTCCAACACCTACATGTGCCAGGTGAGTCATAGAAATCACATATACATATTGATAGGAATTAATTCCATTAATATAAAAACCTGATTTTGCCAATGCAAAATAACCTAGCCATTGGTTGATAATGAATGCTACGCCAAGTATGAAAGTTGCCCAAAAGAAAATCCTAAATCGCTGCACTTCCATTTGCTTATGAGCCTTCTTTGAAATGAACATTGTGACACTGCTCAATAGAATTATGGCTGTACTGATCCAGAACTGATAAGGAAGATTAATATTTACCCAATTACCCGCACCTTGACGAACAATAAGTGCACTCGTCATTGCGACAAACAACATCACAATAGTGGCAAGCCCAATGAACAGCCCAAACCGCTGCGCAAAAATTTGTCTTTCCCTTTCGTTGTTCATTGCTCCTACCATTTGCTTTCCTAAATTTTATCAAAGTAAAGAGCTAGTTGAACAATAGGCAGGTAGAAAAAGGAGCCAAACATAAGTTGCCTTGCAGAAGCAACTGTGCAATCCCGGTAAAGTTTAATAGACTGATAAAGAAAAACAACTCCGATTGTAAGAAGGATTATTAATGATACAACCCCTGCATAATGAAAATAATAAGGAAGTACACTGAACGCAATGAGCACAACTATACTCACTATGGTTTGCATGGCGCTTGTTTTAGATTGTCCATCTTTCGAAGGAAGTAATTTGTATCCTGCTTTCATGTAATCATCATAAGCCACCCAACCGATTGCCCAAAAATGTGGAAGTTGCCAAAAGAACTGAATCAAGAACAGAAGCCCGGATTCTGCATTTATCAGATTTGTTGCTGCAACAAATCCAATCATTGGAGGAAGAGCTCCAGGGATGGCTCCTAAATAAACTGCTACAGGAGAAAATCTTTTCATAGGGGTATAAATGAAAGCATATGAAATTAGTGCAATAGCACTTAGTAATGCAGCGGCTTGATTAAAATAAAGCCAAAGAATTCCAAGGCCACCTATTGCCAGTACTCCACTGAAAAGAATTGCTTCAATTGTATTCATTCGTTCAGTAGGCAATGGTCGATTTGCAGTGCGTTTCATTAATCGGTCGAAATCTTTTTCGATCACTTGATTTAATGCATTTGATGCTCCTGCAGTCAACATTCCTCCAAGAGAAATCATTATAAAATTTTGCCAACTCCAGTTTCCGTTCGCACCTATCAGGAAGCCAATTCCAGACGAAAAAACAACAAGCAAGGACAATCGAAATTTCATCAGCATAGCATAATCCTTAAGCTTTGCTGTTACAAACGATCCGATTCCAACTCTTTCTAACCCTTGCATTTTTTTCTAAAAAAAATTATTAAACATGATGAGCTGATTCGCCTGGCTGAATCGGCATTGTTTGAGGAATAAAATCTTGTCCATCTTTACCATAATCATATGGCCAGCGATGAACAGTTGGAATTTCTCCTTCCCAATTTCCATGTCCTGGTTTTATTGGTGTTGTCCATTCTATTGTATTTGATTTCCATGGATTTTGTTCATGACAAATTTTACCTCTGAAAATGCTATAGAAGAAATTGAAAACAAAAAGGAGTTGAGCGGCAAATACAACCAAGGCTGCAATAGTTATGAATTCACTTAATTCTCCAAACTTGTTGAAAGACTCATAACCTGCATGGCTAGGATAACGACGCGGAACACCGGCTAATCCCTGGTAATGCATAGGCCAGAAAATTGCGTAGGCACCAGCAAAAGTCAACCAGAAGTGAATGAAGCCCATTGTTCGGTTCATAAACTTTCCATACATTTTAGGAAACCAGTGATAAACACCTGCAAACATTCCGAAGAAGGCGCCAATACCCATAACAATATGGAAGTGTGCAACTACAAAATATGTATCATGTAGTTGGATGTCGATTGAAGAATTACCAAGAAAAATTCCTGTTAAACCACCTGATATAAAAAGAGACACAAATCCAATAGCGAACAGCATTGCCGGAGTGTACTTTATATTTCCCTTCCAGATTGTGGTAAGCCAGTTGAAAACTTTTATAGCAGAAGGAATTGCAATAAGCAAAGTAAGGAATACGAAAACGGACCCAACAAATGGATTGAGGCCTGTCACAAACATGTGATGAGCCCAAACAAAAAATGCAAGAGCCGCTATTGCAAGCATTGAAAGAACCATTGCACGATAACCAAAAATTGGCTTTCGTGAATTCACCGAAAGTATTTCTGAAACCATTCCGAATGCAGGCATAATAACAATATATACTTCCGGGTGACCAAGAAACCAGAACAAGTGCTGATACAAAATAGGGTTTCCACCTTCATGAGGTTGTGCGCCAACATTCTCAATATAGATTTTGTCCAGGTAAAAACTTGTTCCTAAAGTTCTATCAAAAATGAGAAGTATGGCTGCCCCAAGCAGAACAGGGAAGGAAAGAACTCCCAATATGGCTGTGATTAAAAGTGCCCAGATGGTCAGTGGCAATTTTGCCATAGACATTCCTTTTGTTCTTAAGTTCAATATAGTAGTGATGTAATTTAAACCACCAAGCAAACTTGAAAAGATAAACAGTGACATGCTAATAAGCCACATATCTGCCCCGCCCTTGGATCCTAATGACGCATCTCTGATTGCACTGAGTGGGGGATAGAAAACCCAGCTAACACCAGCAGCACCAGTCGGCAAGAAAAACGAAGCAGCCATCACTATGCTTGCCATAAAGAAGAACCAATATGAAAGCATGTTTAAAAACGGTGATGCCATGTCCCGGGCACCGCATTGAAGTGGAATTAGAATATTAGCAAATGTTCCGCTTAGGCCGGCGGTGAGCACAAAGAAGACAAGAATGGTTCCGTGCATAGTGATGAGCATGTTATAAAAGTCATTTGTCATATGACCATTTTCAACCCACCGATCACCGAATACATTACCAATCCAACTCATATTGGTATCCGGAAAACCAAGTTGCATCCTGAAAATATTTGAAAATGCACCTCCAACTATTGCCCAGATTATCCCGGTAATCAAGAATTGTTTGCCAATTATTTTATGATCCTGAGAAAAAATCCAAGTGTGAATAAAATTCTTTTTATTTCGATCGCTATCGTGATGACCGTGATCTTCTTCCGAACGAATTACACCTTCTACATCCTGATAATGTACATGATCAGTGATGTATGCTCCTGTGTTTGAGTGGGCGTGTCCGTGATGCGTTTCAGTTGTTTCCATCGCTGAAGAATTTAGATTTTACTGTTCGTGTTTCTCATTTTCGGCAGAAACTTTTCCGTTTTCGTTTGAAGGGTTAATTATGCTATTATCTTCTTTTGTACCCTTGATTGCAGTTTCGTAGAATGATTTTTGTTTTGCAAGCCAAGCTTCATATTGCTCGTGAGTATCCACAAATACCATTGCTTTCATTGAAGAGTGTCCAGCACCACATAAATAATCACAGCACAATTCATAATTGAAATTAGGATTGTTTGTAATCTTTCTCATTTCATCAGTAGTGATGTTAGGTGTCAATTTGAAATGAGTTGGTAAACCAGGCATCGCATCCATTTTAACTCTGAAATGATTTAGTCCAACATCATGCACTACATCGCGGCTGTTTATCTTAAGCATGTACTCCTTATTAACTTCAAAGTGAAGTTCGCCCGACAAAAAATCATCATGAGAATCCTTATCACTGAAATCAATTCCAACTTTATTGGTTGAAGTAATTTTTTTCCAATTGTTAATTCCAAGTTTTGAATCAGCCCCCGGATAACGGATTAGCCATTCGAATTGTTTTCCTGTAATTTCAATAACCCTTGCCTCAGGTGAAGCGGGGCCGGTAATTCTAAACCAATAATATAACCCAAAGACAACCAAAATAGTAAGCACAATTGCTGGAATTACTGTCCAAATCATTTCAAGCTTATTATTTTCAGGATAGTAATAACCAAGGTTATTTTTTCTGTTTCTATACTTATAAGAGAACCAGCCTAGTGCTATTTGTGTCAGGAAGAAAACAATTCCGGTAAGTACTAGTGTAATATCAAACATGGTATCAATCCAATGACCATGAACAGAAGCTGAGACAGGAAGATACCGATCACTAAAATGCCATGCACTCCATGATACTCCAACAAGGAAAACAATTTGGAACAGGAGCATTAAGTTTCCGTTGATTTTATCGGATTCCAATTCAGCATCTTCACCACGAATTGTGTTGATGTATTCATTAGCTTTAGAAATCTGAATAACTAATGTGCCAATGAGCACTAATGCAAGAAATATTAAAAACGCTGTCATTACTTTTTACTTTTTCTCTTCGTGATTAAAGTGTGTTATGTAAACTTTCTTGTAGGTACGGATGGTTGGAAGGAACCATTTTAGCTTTTGTTAGTGATGTAAATACAACATATAACAACAGTCCGGCATACAAGCAAGGTAAACCGATTTCAAGAAATCCGAATGGTGGTGAACTTTCTGGTCCTAAGGATGCAGGCATAATCATCAGATAAAAATCTACAAAATGACCGAAGATGATTATACACGCTACAAATGCAAGCCGGTTCAAATTTCTTTTTGCATCTCTAGACATAAGCAACAAAAATGGAAGCACAAAATTCATAATGAAAATTCCATAAAATAAAAAATGATAATGCCCGTATCTGTGTTGGAAGTATATAGTTTCTTCCGGAATATTTGCATACCAAATCAACATAAACTGGCAAAAGGTAACATATGTCCAAAAGATTGAGAAAGCAAACATCATAATTCCAAGATTGTGAAAATGATTTACATTCACTTCTTTAAGGTACCCCGCTTTCTTCAGGAAAATTGTAAAGAGTGTAATAACTGAGATACTGGTTACCCAGAAACTTGCGAAAGAATACCAGCCATACATCGTGCTATACCAATGTGGATCAAGTGACATTAGCCAATCCCATGCTGTAACCAAAATATAGACAGCGAAGAATGGAACGAATACAGATGCAAGAACTAAACTGCGCTTATGCATGCTAGTATCGCCATGAGGTAAAGTATCTTCTTTTAAAGAAGCACGACGCAACAAAATTGTACAAATGATAAGTGCCGAAACAAAGAATATAAATCTTATGAAGAAAAATGGAAGATTGAGATAAACAGATTTATGTTGTAACAATTCATCATGCTCTACCACCTCCTTATGTGTCCATTCATATAGGTGGCTATTCCCAAGAATCAAAACAATAAAAAGGATTCCTGCTGCGAAAGGCATCCATTGTGAAATTGCTTCAACTACTCTTTTGAATACAGTATACCAGCCTCCCCATGCAAGATAAACAGCTGCTAAAAAAAACGCCGCTCCCATACCTATTTCCATAAAGAAAACGCTATCGAGTAAAAGATTTGCCCAAACACGATGAACCGCGTTTTCGCCATAATAAATAAACCCACCAATTAGGGATGCAAGCCCAATTGCTATCAGGATAAAACAAACTCTTTTAAGTCGCGTGTTAAAATTAAAATTCTCGTTCATTGATAGATACTGATTTATTTTCTAAGTTACATTTTTTTTGTAGTGTCAGAAGATGAAACAGAAGGGTTAAGGCTTGCGCGATAAGCATCCTGCATGCTTCTTACATAGGATATTACTTTCCAGATTTGAATTCGGTCAAGTTGCTGTGCATATGATCCCATCATGTTTTTTCCGTAATGAACTGTGAAAAACATTTTGCCTTCAGGAAGCGCTAATAGGTTATCAGAAAAATAAGATGGTGGAGGTGGAAACTTACTTTTCACATCAGCACCAGTTACAATGTGACCGCTTGCTTTTCCATCCTCACCATGACATATTGCACAATAAATATTAAACAATCTTTTGCCTTCGTCCAAAACATCCTGATCAATTGTTAAGGGGTTCTTAACTTCCGCACCTGCCGCCTCATAACCTTCAGTAGTGTTGGGGTAATGGAATGGCATATACGAAGATTCAACGCCAAGCATTCCCTGATAAATCGGAATAGTTCCGTCAGGTGATTTTTGAGCATTCATACTGTCTGCAAAAACTCCATTTGTAAGATATGTTTCATAAGCAACAGGATGAGCCATATCCGGCATATATTCCCATCCCGGAGTTCTCCTTGGGGAATCGCTGCAACTTTGCATCAGAATTATTATTCCGATTAGCCCTCCTGTTATTATCAACGATTTTTTTATCATGGTATCTTTTTCGAAAACAATTAATAATGTTTAGCTAATTCTTTTTCTTTTATTTCTTCAGCCCCAGTTGACTGCAACATTTGTTTGATTTTATCAATTTCCTGTTGCGATAAATTTTTATGTAAATGAAATACAACCCCGAACTTGTCATCTGTGAATCGGTCATCAAGAGTTTCCCTTATTCTACCAGGAAAAAGGCCTGAACGAAGAAGAAATGTAACTGTCATTCCAATAGAGGCACACAAAACCGTAAACTCAAACATAATTGGTATAAATGCAGGAAAAGAATAATGTGGTTTGCCCCCAAAGTTTAATGGCCAATCGGAGGTGAATACCCAAGTCATTAAACTATAAGCTATTGCTGTACCGGTTGCACCGTAAATAAAGCCGGTAATATGCAAACGGGACTCTGCTAAACCAAGTGCATCATCCATTCCATGAACAGCAAATGGTGAAATCACATCATAAACATCCATGTGATTTTTCTTCAGTTCGCGCACTGCGCTAACTGCTTTTTCATCGTCGTTATATATTCCTACTAAAAATTTTCTACTCATGATTGATGAACTTGAAATGATGCTGCAGCTGGTTCGTGGCTGTGATGTGCAGCGGCTGCAGCTTTCTGCGCATCACCAGAAATTTTCAGAATGTGTTTGGTTTCTGCCATAGCTATTACAGGTGCAACCTTACTGAATAATAAAAATGCAGTAAGGAAGAGTCCAATAGTTCCAAGGAAAATACTGATTTCGACATAAGTTGGAGAGTAATAAGACCATGCTGATGGAAGATAATCGCGGTGAATTGATGTTACAATAATTACAAATCTTTCGAACCACATTCCAATATTTATTACGACAGACATGAAGAATGTAAACCAAACATTTCGACGGAGAGGCCGCACCCAAAACAATTGTGGGCTTATTACATTACATGTCATCATGCCCCAATAAGACCACCAATAAGGACCGAGTGCCCGATTTGCGAAAGCATAACCTTCATAAATACTTCCGCTATACCATGCAGTAAATAATTCAGTAAGATATGCACAACCTACTATAGAGCCTGTTACAACAATGATTTTATTCATTGATTCTATATGCTCAAGTGTTATGTACTGCTGAAGATTGAGAACCTTTCTTGCAATCAACATTAAGGAAAGCACCATAGCGAAACCAGAAAAAATTGCTCCGGCTACGAAGTATGGAGGAAAGATAGTTGTGTGCCAACCGGGAACTACTGAAGTTGCGAAGTCGAATGATACTATAGTATGAACTGACAATACAAGCGGTGTTGAAATCCCCGCAAGGACGAGTGAAAGTGCTTCATGACGCTGCCAATGTTTAGCAGAACCAATCCATCCAAAACTTGCAATCTGATAACAGAACTTTGTAAACTTCTTTTTTGCCCGGTCACGAACGGAAGCTAAATCAGGAATCAAGCCGGTGTACCAAAACAATAGTGACACGGTGAAGTATGTAGAAATCGCAAACACATCCCACATCAGTGGAGAGTTAAAGTTAGGCCATACAGGTCCGCGTGTATTTGGGTAAGGAAGGTTGAAAAAGATGAGCCATACGCGACCCATATGAAATACCGGGAAAAGCCCAGCACAAATTACCGCAAATATTGTCATAGCTTCTGCTGAACGGTTAATTGCCATCCGCCACTTTTGACGAAATAACAAAAG
>DMRR01000153.1:9534-14373 GCA_003455275.1 Bacteroidota bacterium
AATCCCCATACACCAATTCCAAACCACACCGTCCATCCTATCATGAACAATCCCCAGGTCATCATGCAAGCAGTGATGGTGATCACAACTTTAAATGCCCAATTAGGTTTAGTTTCAATTGGTCGACAGATGTCTTCTGTTATCTGGTGATAGTCTTTACTACCGTAAATTAATGGCGCCCTTATGACTGATTCTGCATGCATATTTTTTATTATTCTGAGTTATGCCATGTTGTTTTCATTGTTTCTAACTTTTACCATGTAACCCACACTTGGCATGGTGTGAATTTCACTGAGCACATAGTAATTGCGTTCGTCCTCTCTTGTTTTTGAAACTGCTGATTCTTTATCATTAACATTTCCAAAAGTGATTGCATCTGCAGGACATGCTGTTTGACAAGCTGTTTTTGCCTCACCGTCATTAAGAGGGCGGTTATTCTTTTTAGCATTCAGTTTAGCATCCTGCAAGCGTTGAACACAGAAAGAACATTTTTCAATAACCCCTCTTGAACGAACAGTTACATCGGGATTCAAAACCATTCTTGTAAGGTCATCAATCATCATTGCCACTCCCTGACTTTTGTTATAAGTATTCCATGGGAATGAATCTGCAGTGGTATAATCAAACCAGTTGAATCGGCGAACTTTGTATGGGCAATTGTTTGCACAATATCTTGTCCCGATACAACGGTTGTAAGTCATTTGATTCAAACCTTCTGAACTATGATTGGTGGCCGCAACCGGGCAAACATTTTCACATGGTGCATTCTCACAATGCTGGCAGAGCATAGGCTGATACACCACCTGAACATCTTCCCAATTTTGAACATTATCATATTGGTTTCCGATTCCTTGAGCGCTTGGGTGAGATTCTTTTGTAATCAAGTCGTTTCCTTCACCTTTAAATGAATAGTATCGGTCAATACGCAACCAGTGCATTTCATGAACTCTGCGAACCTCATCCTTTCCAACAACTGGAACATTATTTTCAACAGTACAAGCCACATGACAAGCAGAACAACCAATGCAGGAATTCAGATCTATGTTCATACCCCACCTCAATCCATTATATTCATATTTTGGATAAAGTGTTTTATCAACTAATTCTTCAAATTCCTTAATTGATTCATTTCCTGCAGAAGGATTTTTCTTATATTCAGAAAGTGTTGTTTCCTGAATAATATTTCTTCCTTCAAAAGTGCTATGGGTTTGAGTTACAGCCAACTGAATTTTTTCTCCGTTAGGTTTTACAGAAACATTGGCAGCATTGTAAATCATTGTTTCACCATTTGATGAAACAAAAGGATAAACATTCACTCCTACTCCGTTTCCTGCACGACCAGCATTGGTGCGACCGAGTCCAACTGAAACAGCAAATGTTCCATTCGCCATTCCGGGTTGAAGCACAATTGGAAGCTTAACAGAAGTTCCGTTAGTACTTACATCCACACAATCTCCATCCACCAAATTATTTTCTTTCGCCCATGGAACAGGAACTAAAACAACTGTATCCCAAACTACTTTAGTTGTAGTGTCGGGCATTTCAAGCAACCATGGATTGTTAGCATACTTTCCGTTTCCAAGGCCTACTGGTTCATAAACCACCAATTCCATTCCGCCAACTTTCACAGCAGCAAGAGCAGAAGCGGCAGCGTTTACATCTCCGCCAAACACGCGCATAGATGCTTCGGTATTTTTTTCATACACCCCATTGCGAACACAATCATCCCATGATGATTGGAACATTGCATCTGATGCAAGAATATTTTTCTGCCAATTGTTTTTCAGATAAGTCAAGTAGTTGTCAGCACTTCCCAGCCACTTCAATAAACTATCCTGTGCCTGACGCGTGTTGAAAATTGGGTTGATAGCAGGTTGACTCAAAGAATATTTTCCAGAGCGTGGCTCTGCATCATTCCAGCTTTCGAGGTAGTGACTATCAGGGCAGTGATAAGTCGCACTACCAGTAGTTTCATCGTTACGGTCATTGAGAGAAATTGTAGTTGCAACTTTTTTCATTGCATCCATAAATTTCTTTCCAATTACATAACCCGGATTTGTGTTATAGATGATAAGAGCATCCACAGTTCCTGCTTCCATTTCAGAAATGAGGGTGAACACATCTTTATCATTTCCTTGCGCCGCGTTTGAATAATTATCGAGATCAATGGTGTTTCCGTAGCTGCTGAGCATATCGTTGATACCATTCACAATCACCTGGCAGTTGGTGTCGTTGCTTCCGCAAACAACCAATGACGCACCTTTTGCATTCATCAACTCTTTTGCTGCCTGCTCAATAGATTTTTTTGCTTTGTCAGAAATTGTTCCGCCACTTACTGTGCTTTTGCCCGATGCAGAAGCAATTGCATTGTAAAGTGCAATCACTGCGCTGCCAAGTTCACTTGGTTTAACCGCTGTTCTGAAATCAGCATTACTTCCGGTAAGAGAAAGATGTGATTCAAACTGATAGTGACGAGACATTTCAGATTTCTCTTTCGAAACTTTTCTGTTCTTTACATATTGCTTCGTGTATTCAATTGGTGAAATCCATGTTCCGAGAAAATCAGCCGCGAACGATACAATCACTTTTGCTTTATCGAACTGGTAGCCGGGAATCACTTGCTTCCCGAAACTTTTTTCATTCGCATAAAGAATCCCTGAATGAGACATCGGTTCAAAAACTACATGCTTTGTGTTTCCATAATAAGTTCCGAAATCAGCAATCACACTCTTAGTCGAAGGGCTCATGACAGTGGAAGAAAGAATGCGGATGTTTCCGCCTTTAGCTTTCACTGCATCGAGTTTGCTTTTTATTTCACCGTCAATTGCATCCCAGGTATGATTCTTATCGCCTGCATGAGGATAAGCTGTTCTTGCTTTATCATAGAGAGAAAGAATAGAGGCTTGTGTTCGTGCGCTTGTTCCGCCCTGAGTAATAGATGAATTTTTGTTTCCTTCAATTTTAATCGGGCGTCCATCGCGTGTCTTAACCAAAATGCTGCAGTAGTCACTTCCATCGGCATAAGTAGATGCATAATAATTAGCAAGACCTGGAACAATTTCTTCGGGCTTCAATACATATGGAATTGCCTCACGAACCGGAATGCGACAACTTGCGGCTACAGTAGCAGCTGTCACACTGAAACCAAGCATTTTCAAGAAGTCGCGGCGGGCGCGTGGTTTTGAGACAAAGTTGCTGTTAAAAATTTCTTCAACAGGGAGTTCCTGCGCAAATTCCTTATCACGCTCTTGAATAAACTCGGGAGTTTCTTCCAATTCAGCGATTCCTTTCCAATATGATTTATTTTCCATTCAGTTTTATTTTGCTACTGAGTGTTTCAAATTAGTAATGACATTTTTGACATTCTGTTCCACCAATTTCGCCTTCAGTTACTTTATCAATTTTACCTGATTTCAATTCTTCATGCAGTTTAGTAAAGAGCGGCTCATAGTATTTGTTTTGCTCAAACTGAACACCTGTTTCGCGATGGCAGTTAACACACCAACCCATCGATAAACTGTGCGCTTGTTGAACCTCATCCATTGTTTCGATTGCGCCATGGCATTTCTGACACTCAATTTGACCCGCTTTCACATGCTGCGCATGGTTGAAGTAAACATGATCGGGAAGATTATGAATTTTAATCCACTTAATTGGATGCTGAGCACCGTCATATTTTCCTGAAGTTGTATTATAACCTACTGCATTATATATCTTGGCTATTTCTTCGGTTCCGGTGCGCGGCCCTTTATCAATTGCTTTGTGGCAATTCATACAAATCATTGCTGAAGGAATGGAAGCTGTTTTACTCTTCTCTGCTCCTGCATGACAATAAAGGCAGTTAATCTGATTTTGACCTGCATGAACTGCGTGAGAAAATTTGATTGGTTGAATGGGTTGATAGCCCTTGCTTCTTCCAAGTCCCTGTGAGGCGCTTACTAACCAATAACCACTGTATAATACAATTATAAAAATGATGAAAGCGACATTCCCTTTTGAAAATACTTCGCGATAAAAAGATTTATGGGGGATATTATCTCCATTCTTTTCTTCAGCATAACGGCGAAGATTTCTGTTAATACGAAAAATAAGAGCGCTTAAGGCAAGCAAAGTGAGAACCACTATCCATAAGATTCCTGAATAATTACTTCCTTCATTTTCTGAATTCTCCGTAACGGTATTTTTAGTTTCTCCACCTCCATCATCAGGGGCAACATTGCTGATTGCCTTTACATACGCAATAATATTTTTGATATCATCATCAGAGAAAGATGGAAAAGTATTCATCGGAACCTTTCCGTTGTCTTCGAAAATTTTAATAGCATCCTTATCTCCGCTTTTACGAAACTCTTCATTGTTCCTAATCCATTTGATCAACCATGCTTCGGTATGTTTCTGATCAATATTTTTAAGCGATGGTCCGGTGAGTTTTTTATCTACATTCGGCGGATTATGACAACCGCGGCAGTTTGAAGTGAAGAGCTCTTCTCCTTTTTTAGGATCACTATCCGCATAAACGCGAACAGAGGTTAATGAAACAATAAATAAAAGGGAGATAAAAATTTTCGTAGCAAATCTTCTGAAATATGCACTCAGCGCGGGTTTGTCGAAAGATGCCATGCAGGTTTTTTTTATGAACGCCGACAAAAATATTCAGCATCTTTATGTTTTTACATTTCCATGACAATTTTTTAAAAAAAGATCTTAACACTTGCACAATTCAGATTGGTGAGTAAAAGTGAACGCTCTTTTGATCTTTAATTTGAATATCAATCAAACTTTCTTTTCACAATATTTCGAATCTTGCTGGACTATTCGTGAATAAGCTTTTGAATTTCT
>DMRR01000153.1:14717-18215 GCA_003455275.1 Bacteroidota bacterium
CTTTGAAGATCGATTCATTAGATCGCGGATGTACTTAACAGGAATACTTCCGTATGACAAAAATTTTTCATTAAAATCTTTAAGAGAAAATGAAGCACCATTTGTTTTCTTATACTCTTCACGAAGGTTATAAATTTCTTCGTACCCATTGAAATAACAGCAAAGCTGAGTTTGAGTAAGTGTGGCTCTTTTCCATTTACCATGAGCCTCTGCATCCGTTTGAAACCCTTCCTGTGTCATTAATTTAATTGCATCTTCTTCGCTCATATTAAGGCATTGAATACTATAATCAAGAATTGTATTTAAAGTTGACCGTAAATGCCATTTATAATACATCAGCCACATTTCAGGCGAGTTGTTTCCATATCCCTCTTCGAGCATCATTCTTTCTCCATAAACTGCCCAACCTTCAATCATCGTGTTGTTCTGGAAAACAGATTTGATAATGTCTGTTGTCTTGTTTGAGTAAACCAATTGAGTATAATGGCCCGGAATTGCTTCATGAATATTTAAGATTTGAAGAATAAAATTATTGTATTCACGCAGGTAACTCTCAGCTTCCTCAGATGTGTAACCATCCAATGGCGTTACATTATAAAAGGTCTTTGCATTTTTATCAAAAGGTCCGGGTGCATTGATACTTGCACCAGCGCCTCCTCCTCGCATATACACAGGAGTTTCGCGAACCACAAGCGGTTTTGTTGGGTCTAAAGTGAGTAAGTTTTTGGTTTTAATAAATTTCTCAAGTTCCGGAATCTGTGATGCAATCTGCGTAATGAAACTATCAGGCGAACAGTGCAGTGAACTCAGGGTATCAATCATCATTTTTACTGCGGCCAACTCTTCAGGCATTGGATTGTTTCCGAAATATTTTTTCCAGAGTTGATGAGTGATTTTTGTCATCTCCGTTTGAATTTCCACTTTGTGCTCAACAGCCATTCTATAAATTTCTCCGGCTGTGTAGCGGCTTTGCATTTCAAATCCAAACATTTTTTCATACAACTTTTTACCAATACGAAATGACCGGTAACTGCTAATATCTTTTGAAAATTGTTCCTGCAATCCTTGCAGAAAACTTATGTATTCGCGGATACCAGCAACTGCATTATTTAATCTTCGGGTGATTTCAAATCGTTCATTGTCCTGCAATTTGCTAGCTGCAATACTGTCTGGAATTGTATGTAAGAAAAGTTCAAGTGACCCCTGATTTTGAATTATTGCAAGCGCAGTATGTTCTTGAGTGGGGCGGCGGATATTGGCTTTAGCTGCTATATAATATTCGGGAACAAAAAGTAACCGGTCATTGATCGTGCGTAAGCGGCCTTCGAGAGTTTTGGTTGTGTTCCCCAATATCAGATCAAAGCCTTCACCCACATTATATTCTGCGGGGTTCCACTCGTAGCTTTTGAAAACATAACACTGCCAGCTATAGTAGTCCATATAATTCTGCATGAGCCGCGCATCAACATAATTTTCAAAGGATATTTTTTTCCAATCGTATTTTTTCAAACTATCAGAAAGAATTTTATTCAATCGAATTTTGCGTTCCCGGTTTTCCCGTGAAGGAACATCAATGATGTTTTCATAATCATGATTGCCAAGCTGAAGAGCCCAATCCGGGTTATTCTTCATCACGGTTTCAATAAACACTTTTTTAAATTTTTCGAATGCTGCGTTCTGAGGATAACGATTCATTTTTTCACCGCATGAAATGAGTGAGAGAACAATAACGCTAAGTAATAAATAAAATGCTTTGTAGAAATGTTTCATCCTTATTGCGTGGCTAAATGTAGAGAAACATTTTTCATGCAAATGGGAAGTTGTATTAATGGACAAAAATTATGTCAGCTGGTTTTCAACTTCTCCAGAGTTTCCTGCATGAGCTCAAATTGCAATTGCTGCACTTCAAGCAATCGAGACCAACGCTCTTTTAACAATCGATCAAGCTTTTCATTTAATGAGCTGATTTCAATTTCTGCCTTCATGTTCACGGCATAATCATGCTGCGAGCGCAAGCGGTCTTTTGCTTCCTGCCTGTTCTGACTCATCATAATAATTGGCGCTTGCAATGCAGCGATGCACGACAACATAAGATTGAGTAAAATGAAAGGATAGGGATCCGCCGGATTTGAGGAGAATGAGTTATAGGTGATCCAGGCTGTAAGGATGATTCCGAAAGAAATAATGAAACGCCAGCTTCCACCGAAAGATGCAATGCGGTCAGAAAGTTTTTCGCTGAACGAAAGATGCGTTTGAAATTCCTTAGTTATATCTCTCGAAATTTTTTGCTCCGCTTCAACAGCTTTGCTGATAATATTTTCAAGCTCACTCAACTCACTCACTTCCTTTTGAATAATTTTTTCAAAAAGTTTTTTTCTGAATTTGCGAAGCACATCGGTGCTTACATAATCGCCCGGCTGAATGTTTTTGTTCTCTTCTACTATCAACTCTGAAAGATTCGAAGAAAGATCAGAGAACAATACACATTCATTTACCGGTTTTTCTTCTCCGGTAATGGCACATTTTACTTTTTCCATTTAAAGAAATTTGTTTGCGAAAATTAGAGGAAGTGCAATTGACAAATGACAATTGACAATTGACAATGAATAACGCTTAATAATATTTCCGTTCAATGAAATGAACGGCAATTACAACTAAGGAGACAGTCGCTCTATATCCCACCTGGTTTTTCCGTGATGAGTGTAACGAATTCTATCATGAAGCCGTGAGGTTCTTCCCTGCCAGAATTCAATTGTGTGAGGAATCACCTTGTAGCCACCCCAATACTTAGGCATCGGAATTCCTGCCTGACCGGCAGACAGGTCTTTTCCGGAATATTTTTTTTCCAACTCTGAATATTTGTTGTCAAGTTCTTCGCGTGTGATGACGGTTGATTGCGCTGATGCAAGCGCACCGAGTTGACTGCCGTGCGGACGAGAATGAAAATATTGTTCTGATTCTTTCTTCGTAATTTTTTCTACTCTGCCTTCAATGCGAACTTGCCGCTGCATTTCTCTCCAGAAAAAAACCATTGCTGCATACGGATTCCAGGTGAGTTCCTTTCCCTTTCGGCTTTCGTAGTTGGTGAAAAAAATAAAAGCATCGTGTTCAATTCCTTTCAGTAACATCACTCTTGCTGATGGCTTGAAGTCAACCATAGTAGTTGCGAGAACAAATGCATTCGGTTCGTGCACTTTTGCTTTTTGCGCTTCATCAAACCATTTCTGAAATTGAATGATTGGATTCTTGTCAACCTGCGATTCGAGCAGTTCGCCTTTTGAATAATCTTCGCGTAAGTCGCTGAGTTTTTTTTCTGTCATGATTTACGATGCGAAAATAAGAATACAATGGAACGCAGATTATGCAGATCCTTATGATTTATTATGATAGCTAAAAAAAATCTGCGCTCATCATGACAATCAGCGCAATCAGCGTTCTATTTTTTCACATCTGTATTCCCAATAACCCAATCAACCAATAACCTGCTGCTCACTCAAT
>DMRR01000035.1 GCA_003455275.1 Bacteroidota bacterium
GAAATGAGAAGGGTTTTCATTGGTGAAGATTAAGATTCTGATAACAATACTAATCCACAATTTTCTTGCTCTGCAATTAATCCTGTTCAACTTTGCCCTGAAAAAATTTTTTAATCCAATAAAATGAAAACAACTGTGATGCGCGTGGAACGGTTTAATGCCGCCCACCGCCTATACCGAAAAGACTGGAGCGACGAAAAAAACCGAGAGGTATTTGGTGTTTGTGCGAATCCGAATTTTCACGGTCACAATTATAAACTCACTGTGAAGGTGACCGGCGAGGTGGATTCTACCACCGGGTTCGTGGTTGATTTGCGCATGCTCAGTGAACTAATAAAATCAGAAATACTCGACCGCTTCGATCATCAGAATCTGAATCTTGATACAATAGAATTTCGAGAGTTGAATCCTTCGGCAGAAAATATAGCACGCGTGATTTATGAATTGCTGAAACCGAAACTTGATCAAAAACTCGAGCTAAAAATTCTTCTTGCCGAAACTGAAAACAATATTGTTGAATACCCTGCCTAAACACTTTCCTGTGAATAAATTTTTTCTGCCTTCAACCTTCTTCCTCGCCCTGCTGCTTGCAGCTTTTACTTTTCAGAAATCCGCGACGAAAAAACCGGATGGCTACCGAATTGCTTTTTACAACTGCGAAAATTTTTTCGATACCATTAACGACCTCGATGTTCAGGACGAAGAATTTACACCCGCCGGAAAAGACCAGTGGACTTCCGTTCGCTATCAAACTAAGGTGGAGCACCTGGCAAAAGTGATTTCATCGATCGCACCTGATTTCATCGGGCTTTCAGAAGTTGAGAATAAAAATGTGCTGAAGGACTTAGTGAAGAATGTTCAACTGCTTCCATTCAATTTTGAAATCGTTCACATCAACTCACCTGACCCGCGCGGAATTGATGTCGCGTTTCTTTATCGAAAAGATAAATTCAATCTCATTGGTTATCATGCTATACATGTTTCGCTGGATGATGACACAGCATTCAGGACTCGCGATATACTGCAGGTGGAAGGAACCGTTGCCAATCACGACACTGTTTGCTTCTTCATTAATCACTGGCCTTCGCGCCGCGGCGGAGCCGAACAAAGCGAACCGAAAAGAATTGCTGCTGCTGCTGCGCTTCGCAGTGCAGTGAATCAATTTGCAATGGCACATCCTTCAGCAGAAATTATTGTGATGGGAGATTTGAACGACAATCCGGATAATAAAAGTGTACATATGATTTTGCAGGCTGATTCAAATGTGGTGAGCGAAAAAAATTCTTCGCTCTTCAATCCTTCTTTTCTCATTCATACTAGAACAAAAACCGGTTCGCTGTATTACAACGGCTCGCAGGATTTATTTGATCAGATAATTATTTCTGACAACCTTGTTAAGAAGAACGGAGGAAAAGAACCCGTGTATTCTGATGCAAAAATTTTTCGTCCCGACTGGCTTTTTAAAACGAACGACAAAGGTGCAAGCGAGCCGTGGCGCACTTATGAAGGCGTGAAATATTCCGGCGGCTACAGCGATCATCTTCCGGCTTATGTTCAGTTGAAGTTGTAAAAATTTCGCTCTTCGTTTTGATTTTTAAGAGCTAAAAACTTCTGAATAGAAAATTCATTTAATTCGCACCCATGAGCACAAAAAAATCCAAAGGCACCATGAAATTTATTGTATCAACCGGCGCACTACTGAAACAATTATCGCTGATCGACGGAGTTGTAAGTACCAACACTGTTCTCCCCATTCTCGAAGATTTTCTTTTTGATATCAGCAAGGGAAAGCTCACCATGTTCAGTACCGACCTTGAAACCAGTATGAGCACTGAGCTTGAAGTCGAAGCGCGCGAAGACGGAAAGATTGCCATACCGGCGCGGATGCTGATGAACATTTTGAAAACATTGCCAGAGCAACCGCTCACATTCAGCATTGATGAACAGAATTACGGAATAGAAATTACGAGCGACAACGGAAAGTATAAACTCACCGGTGAGAACGGAGATGATTACCCGCGCATTCCGGTTGCTGAAGATATTAAGGATGTAAAAATCAGTTCAGTTGTGCTGCGCAATGCAATCAGCAAATGTTTGTTCGCTGTTGGTAGCGATGAACTTCGGCCTGCCATGACCGGAGTTAATTTCGAGATCAATAAGGAAGGAATCACTTTCGTGAGCACCGATGCGCACAAGCTCGTTCGCTACAAACGCAACGACACAAGAAGCACCAGCGCTGCAAATTTTATTGTGCCGCGCAAAGCACTTCAGCTTATCAATGGAGCACTTCCAACAGAGGATACCCAGGTTACAATTTCTTACAATGCAAGTAATGCATTCTTCAGTTTCGGCAGCGTGAATCTTATCTGCCGCCTCATTGATGCGCGTTTCCCTGATTACAATGCTGTTATTCCTTCTGATAATCCAAACAAGCTTATCATCAACAGCAATGAAATATTGAATGCGCTTCGCCGCTTAATCATCTTCGCCAATAAAACCACTCACCAGGTTTCATTTGATTTGAAAGGAAGCGGACTCACCATTACCGCACGCGATTTGGATTTCAGTAATGAAGCAACAGAGAAATTAGTTTGTAACTATAATGGCGATGACATGGAAATTGCTTTTAACGGTAGATTCCTCACTGAAATTCTTTCAGCAATAAACACTGATGAAGTTCAGTTTGAAATGAGCACACCAACACGCGCTGCTCTGCTTTCACCCACACAAAGCGATGAGAAAGAAAACACGCTGATGCTCGTGATGCCAATCATGGTGAATGGATAAATGCCCCGTCTTGCTTCAGGCCACGAAAGCACCAAGACAATAAGTTTCACTAAGAACTTCGTGATTTCTTTGTGGCCTTGAGTCTTAGTGGCAGAAACTATTTTTTTTCTGCCGGCACAATGACAAATAAATCTTCATTGGGCTTCTTCATCATATAATGTTCCCGGGCATATTTTTCTAGAGACTTTTCGCTGGTAAATAAGTCTGTTTTCTCCTCTTTAACTTCTTTCAGTTGTTGAGAGTAAAATTCTTTTTTCCCTTTTAGATCCCGAAGATGCCTGTAAAGTTTGAATTGCTCAATCGCATTGTTTCTATCAAAGAAAAACATCCATATCAGAAAAACTGAACCACATAACATGTATCTGTTTTTCAAAAACCAGGGGATGTCGCCTTTCCTGATTTTGATAATAAGTTTTTTTATCGCACTTCGTTTTGCCATAATATGATCGCAGATGCAAATAGAAGATTTAAGAAATCAATACTTGTGAAATCGATAGGTCAGTTCAACACAAGTAAAAGTGAATTGATGATGAGGGAGGACAATAAGCACTTAGGCTTCCTGATTCAACTGCTTTCTTTTTTTACTGGTTGTGTACCACCAATATCCAAGACCGCCAATTAATGCATAGGGAACTACCAGCAGATAAAGTATTCCGACATTCAATCCGGCAGCGCTGTTGTTCCCTTCCTTTAATGAGGTTTCGGCTGTGGCTTTACAAAGCGCACACTGTGCAGATGAAAACTCGGTTTGGAATAAAATGAAACAAGCAAGAACAGCTATGATTGAAATAAAAATTTTTTTCATTGCGGGTTCAAATGTAAATGGAATGAATAGCGGTACAAAAAATTTTTCACATCGTAAAATTCCTGCCTTCTGAAATTCATTCTTTCTATTTTCACACTCCGCTAAATTTTAAACACCATGAAAAAAAATCTATTTCTGATTGGTTGTGTTTTGCTGATAAGCCTGACACAATTGAAAGCACAACAACGATACCTTGATGAGGTATTCTCAAATGTGACAATAACTCCTAACATAACTTACGGTTCTAATTACAGTATTCTTACAGGTACCCCATCACTTACGGATTTGAAGCTCGATGTCTATCAACCAACTGGCGACACGCTGGCAGCCCGCCCTTTGATTATTTATCTGCACACCGGAAGTTTTCTTCCGATCTTATTTAATAAGCAGGCAACCGGTTCAAGAACTGACAGCGCTACCGTTGAGATGTGTAAACAATTTGCGCGTCGCGGATATGTTGCTGCTTCTATTGACTATCGCCTTGGCTGGAACCCTCAGGCACTAGGCGCTTCAGGGCAAGATATAAGAACCGGAACATTGCTTCAGGCAGTTTACCGTGCACTGCAAGATGCAAAAACCGCCGTGCGATTCATGCGAATGACTGTCGATTCGCTAAGCAATATTTACAAGATTGATGATAGCAAAATTGTTGTATGCGGCCAGGGTTCGGGCGGATATGTTGCGCTTGCTTATGCATCACTCGATAATTTTTCAACTGAAGTTGCCGGTCTTGTGAAATTTCTTGCAGGCGCTGATGATGCTACTTATGGTTTTGTTTCAGGGCAGCCCTATGTAAATCAGGCAGCAATGGGAGATATGGATGGTCTTGGCGGAATTGCACCATACAATCAGGCAAATCATACTTCTTATAGCAGCGCGGTAAATATGGTTGTGAATATGGGCGGCGCCATGGGCGATTCTTCATGGCTTGAAGCAGGCGATGTTCCAATAGTTTGTTTTCATGTTACGAATGATCCGTTTGCTCCGTACAACAGAGGAATGGTTGTAGTTCCAACTACGGGAGATAATGTTGTATATGTGACAGGGAGTAAATCTGTTGTTCGCCTTTCAAATACACTTGGCAACAATTCAGTTTTCAATATTCCTTACAATGATCCTTATACAACCAGAGCCAATATGGTAAATGAAGGTCACGAAGGATTGTTTCCATTCATTGAACCGAACCCTCAGCTTTTTATTCCAATGGATCCATTTGACGGGCAAGCCGGTCCTTGGGAGTGGTGGGATACTACTGCCCTTCATGCTTTGGGAACTGCATTTGGAATCAGCAATGGTGCTGTAGATACAATTGACATGAGTGCGCACCTTACCAATCCGAATATGTCAAAGGCAAAAGGTCTTGCTTATATTGATTCAATTCAAGGATACCTGGCTCCGCGTATGGTGCAGCAGTTAGCTTTACCTGGAATGTATGTAGGTATAGATCAGGCGGCTAATCCATCTTTTACAATTCAGGTTTTCCCTAATCCTTCCAATGGCAATTTCGAAATTCTCTCCCGGCAATTTCCTGTTTCATCTTATGAACTTTTCGATTTTACAGGAAAATCTTTATTGTCAGAAAAACTAAATGCCGCATCTTCATTCAGTATTAATTCTGAAAATTTTTCGAATGGAATTTATTTATTAAAAGTTCATACACAAGCAGGAACTGCTTTAAAGAAAATCATAATTGAGTAGTACTGACTGCTAAAAAAAAGCGCCCCGCCACTCTGAAACAAAGGCGGGGCGCTTTTTTTTCTTCGAAAAATTATTTCGCTGCCAGTTCTTTTAACTTTTCTTCAAGAAGAAATTCATCTCCATCAACATATCCGGCGTGGGTGTCCACGATATTTCCGTCTTTATCAATCACCAGCGAATAAGGCGGTGCCTGAAAATTGAGTGCTCGTTTCAGATCCTGATTCGGATCAAGCAGAACTGTATAAGTCCATCCGGCGCCATCAACTGTGGTTTTTACTTTCTGCGTGTTTTTTGAATCATCTATACTTACTGCAATTATTTCAACTCCATATTTTTTTTGCCACTCTTCATACATTTCATTAATGTTAGTTAATTCCTTTTTGCAGGGAACACACCAGGTGGCCCAGAAATTAATTACTACAATTTTACCATTACCTACCAGCGTGCTGATGTCAACTTTTTCGCCATCAAGCTTTGTAACTTCAATCGATGGAAGTTTGGTTGTGTTTTGAGCCGAAAGGAATGAAGCAGAAAAAAGAACTGCAACAAGGAGAAGGATTTTTATTTTCATTTTATTTATTGGTTGGTGTGATTTGACAACTACTATACCATTACTGTCAATCAAATGTAGAGCGCTAATTGAATTAGACAAGAGCGACCATTTTTTTAATGATGAAAATCATTGGAGCGTTCCCTTTTTATTGATTGTATTTGCACAAAAGATTTTTTCTATGTCGTTTACTGTCAGCGATGCTGTGCTTGCCCGTTTGGAAAAATTAAAAGATAAACTGGATAAGGAAGGACAAAACCTTGAACTTTACCTTGATCACCTTTACGAAAGCGATTATGTTAATTATTGGGACTATATCAATCTCGATGCGCTTCTGAGCCTGCAGCATCCGAGAACAAAGTATCCGGATGAAAAAACTTTTATCATTTATCATCAGATAACAGAGCTCTATTTCCGGCTGATAAGAAATTGCATTGAACTGATAGCTGATGAAAAAAATTTGAGTGCCGAATTTTTTATTAAGCAGATGAAGCGGGTAAATAATTATTTCCGTCATCTCACCGATTCATTCAGTATTATGTATGAAGGAATGGATCGCGAACAGTTTCTTGCATTTAGGCTCGCCCTTATGCCTGCATCCGGATTTCAGTCAGCACAATACCGCATGATTGAAATTTACTCAACTGATATTCATCAACTGGTTTCTGATTCCAAAAGGAATGAGCTGAAAACGGAAACAGATATTGAAAAACTATATGCCCACCTATACTGGAAACAAGGGGCCACAGAATTAGAAACCGGAAAAAAAACTTTAACGCTTCGCCAGTTTGAAGATAAATATGATTCAGGATTTTTGCTTTCGATTGATAAATGGAAGAGTAAAAATCTTTTTAGAAAGTATGAATCTCTCTCTGCTGAGGGTCTTAATAATTCTGAATTGAAAAATGTTTTGCGCGAGTATGATCAACTCGCAAACATCAATTGGAATCTGATTCATTACAGAACCGCAGCCCGATACATGGAGCGCAAGCCAACAGATATTGCCGCCACCGGAGGAACCAACTGGCAGAAATATTTACCTCCGCGTTTTCAGCGTATTATTTTCTTTCCGCAATTATGGACTGATGATGAAATGAAAAACTGGGGAAGCAATTAATTGAGCTTAAGAAAAATTTCTGCCATGAAGACACTAACACACAAAGGTTCACGAAGAAGCTCTTTGTGTTTCTTATTTTCTCTGCGTCCTAGTGGAAATAATTTCTAATGCCCGGTTGAGCATTTAAAAAAAATTAATTCAGTTTATAAGGAGCTATCAATTTGAATTCCGGAATTGATACAAAGAAGCGATGCTTGTCATTGATGCGCTCCATCAAGTAAGTACCAAACATTTTTCCGATCTCAGTTTTCAGGTTGCTTCCTGATACATATTGGTAAGAAGCTCCCGGTTCAATTACCGGCTGTTGCCCTACTACACCTTCGCCCTCCACCTCGTGGCAGATTCCGCTGGCATCCATTATATGCCAGTGGCGGCGAAGCAAGCGTACAGAATGCTCTCCAAGGTTTGAAATGTTGATACGATAAGCAAACATGTATTCACCGCTTATAGGTTGTGAATGTCCGGGTTGATAAAAAACCTCTACGCTTATACGAACTCCTTCTGTTGTTTTTACCTGCATCTATTTAAATTTTACTTCCCGAAAATATTATTCATCGTTGCACTGCCAAATTTATTTCGCCGGTTTATTGATGAAATCATTAACCGCATTTACGGCTTCTTCCAGCGCATCATGAAGATTATCATTCACAATTGTTTTGTCAAAATATTCTTCAAACTCTAATTCTAAATGCGCCTTGCTAATTCTTTCCTGAATTTTTTCCAATGAATCTGTAGCCCTATTCCTCAGGCGCTGATCCAGAATTTCGGTCGATGGCGGTTTGATAAAAAGTGAAAGCGCATTTTCATTAAAAGCTTTTTTCAAAGTGATTGCACCTTTTACATCTACATCAAAAACAATTGTTTTTCCTAATTGCCATAAACGCTTGACCTCAATCAACAATGTTCCGTAAAAAGTGTGGTGATATACTTCCTCAAATTCAACAAACTCTTTTGCTTCTACCCTATTCTTAAATTCTTCCATCGAAAGAAAATAATAATCCTCGCCATTCACTTCACCTATCCGCGGGGGCCGGGTGGTAGCGGAAACAGAAAACGCCAACTGTGGAAACCGCGAGAGCAAATGTTTTACGATTGTGGTTTTTCCGGCACCTGAGGGAGCGGTTACAATTATTACTTTCTGATCCATGTGGCGACGAATGTAATTGCTGAATTATTCTGGAAATAAATAATTGAATCATAGAAAATTTTATGAAAATATTTTCGTTTGGCTTTCTTCACCAAGAAAATTTTAATACATGAAAAATATTTTTTCATACTGCTTTTTCATTTCTGTTTTCTCTATTGCTTTTGATTATTCAAATTGCTTTGCTCAAAATCAGACTGCAATCGGTGGTGCATTAAATGTTTTTCTTGATTGTGATTACTGCGACTTTGATTTTGTAAAAAGTGAAATCAACTATGTGAATTTTGTACGAGACAGACTGCAGGCCGATGTTCATGTGTTGATCACGAATGAAAGCACCGGCAGCGGCGGAACTATTTACACCCTCTTTTATCTTGGACAAAATAATTTTCAGAATGAGAATGACACGCTCCGATATACTGCCAATACCACCAACACTTCTGATGAAACACGGAATGGGTTGACACAAATTCTTTCCATTGGGTTAATGAGATACATCGCACATACTTCACAGGCAGATAAAATTTCTTTTCGGTATGAAATAGATTCAACTGTCTCTGAAGAAAAGAAGGATACCGTGGATCCCTGGCGCAGTTGGGTGTTTTCGATTTATGGAAGCGGTCACTTCAACAAAGAGGTGCGCACAGACAGCCGGTATTTTTATGGTGAAGTTTCGGCAGACAGAGTTACTGAAAAGATGAAACTTAATTTTTCTGTGGGTGCTGATATAAGCATGAATAAATTTCAAATTGATGACACCACCGAATATGAAAGCAATTCACATTCTGAATATACCAACCTACAGTATGTAAAAAGTTTGTCGCCTCACTGGAGCCTGGGCGGCGGCGGCGGATATTCCACCAGCACATACAGCAATATCAAGCGATCTATGTATGCAGGTCCGGCAATCGAGTATGATGTGTTCCCTTATTCTGAAGCTTCGCGGCGCCTGCTTTCGTTTTACTATGAGTTGGATTTTTATACAGCAGAGTATTATGAAGAAACTATTTATGATAAAACCAGCGAGACAGTAGCACAACAAAAACTAATTACATCGCTCAGCTTCACTCAGCCCTGGGGAAGCACTTCGGTAGTTGGGGTTGCCTCCAGTTTTCTGAATGATTTTTCCAAGAGCAAACTGCAGCTTTCCATGTCAACCAACATTCGTTTGTTTCAAGGTTTGTCTTTGCGATTGGGAGGAAGCATAGCATTTATACATGATCAGGTTTCGCTGCCGAAGTACGGAGCATCGCAGGAAGAAGTGTTATTACAGATAAAACAGTTGCAGACCGATTACCGATACAATGCTTCAATTGGTATCAGTTATGAATTCGGAAGTATTTACAACAACATAGTAAATCCGCGATTCGATGGCGGATCAATCACCTACTACTACTGATTTCTAACATATCAACAATCGCTTCGCTGTTCCGCGCTTCACGCGCTTCATCTTCTACATTTGTTGCTCATGAGTAACAAGACTTACGAGATTAAGCTTCCCCAGTTCGAAGGCCCGTTTGACCTGCTTCTATTTTTTATTGAAAGGGATGAGCTTGACATTTATGATATTCCCATTTTCCAAATCACAAAAGATTTTCTTGACTACCTGCATCAGGCAAGCTTGCTCAATATTGAACTTGCGAGTGAGTTCATCGTAGTTGCCGCCACACTCATGCGTATCAAAGCGAAAATGCTTTTGCCAAGAAAAGAATTGGATGCCGAAGGAAATGAAATTGATCCCCGTGACGAACTGGTGAACAAGCTGCTTGAATACAAGCGCTACAAGGAAGTGCAGGATGAAATGCGAAAGCTCGAAGACAGCAGGGCAGGAAAATTTGAAAGAGGCAATGCGCCAACCGAATTAAAAATTTTATCAGAGAGTTTAACCGGAGAAGCAGAATTACACACGCTCACACTTTTCAAACTGTTGAAAGCTTTTGAGAAAGTGATGGTGCGATTTGAAGAAGATAAGAACAGACCCACACATCAGGTCATTCAATATGCTTACACCATGGACGGCACGCGCGAACTTGTGCTGAACAAAGTGAGAACAGCAGGAGCAAATATTTCTTTCACTGATTTGTTCAATCACTGCGAGAACCGCATTCACGCCATCTTCACTTTTCTGTCCATGCTCGAATTGATTCAGCAAAATCTTATCAGCATCAACCTCGGCGAAGGAGCAAATAATTTTTGGGTGAGTTCGATGAATTAGTATGATTACTACAAATTGACCGGAAGTATTCTCGTGCCTTCCGTCTCCTGTCTTCCGTCACTATTTCAGCATCAGGTAAGCAAACACAAACGGAATGCAGAAGATGAACGCATCAAAGCGATCGAGAAAACCGCCGTGCCCGGGAAGAAAATTTCCTGAATCTTTTATACCAAGATTTCTTTTAATCATACTCTCAAAAAGATCTCCTGTGGTTCCAATCACAGAAGCGATGGCAGTAATCACCATCCAGTTTTCGAGTGAAAGAGTTTTCAGCCAGAGAGAAATAATCCACGCAGCAGCGAAAGAAAAAATTACTCCGCCTGCAAATCCTTCCCAACTTTTTTTCGGAGAAATGGAAGGGAACATTTTGTGTTTTCCAATGAGTGAACCAATGAGATAAGCAAATGTGTCGTTTGCCCAGATGAGCAAAATCAATCCAAGCACCGGAGCAATTTTATCAGGATACCATTGAGCACCGGGGCGGCTTCCGAGGAAAATCATAAGATGAAGAAGACCGAGTGGAACTGAGATATAAAAAATGCCAAGAAAGCTGACCGCACCGTTTTGAAAGTGCCGCGTTTCACCGGCAAACATTTCCATTGCGAGCAAGAGAAACAAAATCGGAATAGTGATGACCGCATATCCAACCAGGAAAATATCATTCGACACCACTAGGAAGAGAAGATAAGTCATCATACCAACCAAAGTGAAAGTGATGCGGTATTGAATTTTCTGTTCACGAGGATAAGTTTGAATCACACTCACCATTCCATAATATTCCCAAAGACATCCTCCACAAATCACAGTAATTAATATCATAAATGAAGTCTGATTCCCGAGCAAACCGCCGAGCATGATGATGCCGAAAACAATTCCAGTAAGTGTACGGGTGACTAAAATTTTTTTATCCATTTTCCCCAGGTGGCATCATTGAATCAATTGTGGAATCTGTGGTAGGAATTTCTTCCTTCACCATCACTCTCTTTTTATAGAAAAAATAAATCGTTGCAATCATTGCGAGCGTGAATATAACAGTAATATAAAAAGGAGTGGGTTCATCACCTGAAGCATCGTACGAAATATTTCCGGTCTGAAAAAGATAAACCAGCACCACCTGTGCTGCATTGTTAATGAAATGCCCTGTCATACTTACTAATAAATTTCCGCTCCACAGAAAAACATAACCGAGCAATGCACCGAGCAACACGCGGGGAATAAATCCGGTAATGTCAAAATGAAAAGCACTGAACAAAACAGCAGTCATCCACACAGCGAGATGCGAACTCTTGCTCGCTTCCTTGATCAACTGCTGAAGTACTCCGCGGAAAAATAATTCTTCCGCCACGGCCGGAACAACCGCCACGATCAAGATATTAATCATGAAATCCTGAAACGAGGGCATGAACAAAAAAATGTTCGTTAACAACTGATTTTGTTTTTCAGCATTCTTCATTTCAATTCCAAAAGATCCGAAAGAATTGAAATCAAAATTTTTATTCCATTCATAAACCTCATTGATAATCGGGGCTGAGAGGAATATGATGGCTGCAGAAAAAAAGAAAAACAATAACGGAGTTTTTGATCTCAGTTTTAGAAAATCATGTCCCGGATTTTTTGCCAAACCAAATAGTATAGAAGGCACCAGAAATGTTCCAACCGAAGTAAGCAATTGAATAAACTTGAGCGCATTGATCTCATTTATATTTTCTTTCAACGCATCCGCATTTTCCGTTGCTTTTTTTAACAATAGGTCAGCACCATCAATTCCGAACAAAGGTTTAATAAGAATGAACGATGCATATGTGAAGATTGAAGTACACCCAAGCATCAAAAAAAGAAAAATGAAAAACTGCAGCAACAAAGGCTGACGATCAATAAATGATTTGTTTTCGTTCATGATTATCGGGGCGCAATTCTAATTCATCCGGTTCTCATCTCTCAATTTTGGTGAAACCCGGTTCAACCCTCTATTTTCGCCGGGCAAAATGATCAGGATAGGCAAATTAGAATTAGGAAATTTTCCGCTATTGCTCGCGCCAATGGAAGATGTGAGTGATCCGCCATTTCGTGCGGTATGCAAACAGAACGGCGCCGACCTGATGTATACTGAATTTATTTCTTCAGAAGGTTTGATTCGTCACGCGCAGAAAAGTGTGATGAAGCTCGACATTTATGATGATGAACGGCCAATAGGGATTCAGTTTTTCGGTGGAGAAATTGATACCATGGTGGGATGTGTTGAGTTGATTGAACAAGCGAACCCCGATTTGATTGACATCAACTATGGTTGCCCGGTAAAAAAAGTTGCATGCAAGGGAGCAGGTGCTGCTATTCTTCAGGATGTTCCTAAGATGGTGCGCATGACTTCTGATATTGTGAAGCGCTCTTCACTTCCTGTTACAGTGAAAACAAGACTGGGCTGGGATGAACACTCAAAAAATATTGTTGAAGTTGCTGAGCGGTTGCAGGACATTGGAATTGCTGCCATCAGCATACACGGACGCACGCGTGCCCAGATGTATAAAGGCGCAGCCGACTGGACTTTGATAGGCGAAGTGAAGAATAATCCTCGAATGAAAATTCCGGTATTCTGCAATGGCGATATTGATTCACCTGAACGCGCGTATGAAGTGAAAAATGTTTTGGGATTAGATGGCGCAATGATTGGCCGCGCTGCCATTGGTTATCCGTGGTTCTTCAATGAAGTGAAACATTTTCTTGCAACAGGAGAAAAACTTTCACCGCCCACTGTGAGTGAGCGCGTGAATGTTTGCCGCACACACCTGATCCGCAGCATGAGTTGGAAAGGCAATACTCTCGGCATTCTGGAAATGCGCCGCCATTACTCCAATTACTTCAAAGGATTTCCGAACATTAAACACTTCCGTGATCTGCTCGTTACTCTGAATACTTTTGAAGAAATAAATGAAGTGCTCGAACAAATTGTTTTGAAGTATGATGGAATGTCAGTAAGCAGCGGGCAGTTAACAGTTGACAGTAGTTCAAACAAAATGAAAATATGATAGAAGGAAAATTCAGAACTCGTGTTGATGAAAATGCTTTTGGGAACACAACTCCGTGCATTATTGGTTTAATGGAAAAGCAGGTAGTAGAAGGAACTCAGATTGAAATTCCGGATGTATTGCTTGCACGCTTAATCAGTCTGGGCGAAGCGTATCAGTTACCGGTTATTTCACGCATTGATCTTTACGACGATATCTCACTCAGCAATGTTCAATGTGAAGGATTGCTTCATGAGCTGGATTTTATTTTTCAAATACTGAATGATGATTTGCTGAAGAAACATCTTTCAAAAATGAAAGAACTGGCAAACAAGTGTATTGATGCAAAAGGAAAATACAGATTATTGGTTGCGGGCAATTAATGTAAGATAAATTTTTTTCACGCCCTCTTCCTATATCTCGCAGTCGCAAGTATTGCGAGCACAATTCCACCTGAGAGAATTGAAAGCAGGTGCGGAAGAATATCCATGAGTGTTGAACCTTTGAGCATTACCATTCGCATCACAGCAACGAAGTAGGCAATCGGGTTGAACTTGGTAATCTGCTGCGCCCAGTGCGGCATTCCTTCAATGGGTGTGAAGAGTCCGCTCATGAGAATAAAAATCACCATGAAGAACCATGCGAGAAACATTGCCTGCTGTTGCGTGTCAACTGCAGTAGAAATAAGCAAGCCCAGACACAGCAATGCGAACAGATACACAAAAGCAAAAAGATAAATGAGAGGCAAACTTCCGAGTATGTGAATGCCGAAAACCCACCGCGCAATCGTAAGCCCAAGTGTGAGTTGAAAAATTCCGATGATTAAAAACGGAACCTGCTTGCCCACAATGAAGTGCCACTTCCGAATCGGTGTAACATTGATTTGTTCAATCGTTCCGACTTCTTTTTCACGAACCACATTCTGCGCGCTCATAAACATTCCAACCATTGTAAGCAGCATCACAATCAAGCCGGGCACCATGAATGTTTTGTAATTCATGAATGGGTTATACCACAAACTATAAGGTGTGTTGATCGATTTTTGAAAATCAAATTGCTGGCGGTTCACCCACTCGGCATCAATCTGCCGGTTGAAATCCTGGATGATGTTGAGCGCATAAGTATTAATCACACCCGCCGCGGCCCCGTCAATTGCATTGATGTTGAGCAAAACTTTTGAATGTTGTTCCTTAATCAAATCATGTTCGAATCCCTTTTGAATTATAAGAATTGCTCGATCCTCTCCCTGCATAATATCTTCTTCCGCATGTTTTTCATCAAATGAAAAATCTTTTAGTTCGAAATAATTACTCGCTTTAAATTTTCCAATCAGGCGGCGCGAAGTTTCGCTCTGGTCATTGTCAATGACATGAATGTTGAGGTGCTTGATTTCAAAAGTTGCAGCGTTGCTGAGAATGAGTAACTGAATAATCGGCATCATAATCAACTGCGGCAGCATCGCGCGGTTGCGAAAAATTTGCAGAAATTCTTTTCTTATGATGACGAGGATGGTGCGCATATTATTTACTCTTAAAATTTAAATAGGAGTTGTAAGAGTTTATGTAAGAGTCATAGGAGTTCAAAACTCCAAAAACTCCTTTGTATTTACTCCTATGACTCTTAGTTAAAAACATCATGTCAACTTCATTTTAAATCTTCTCACTGCTA
>DMRR01000228.1:0-460 GCA_003455275.1 Bacteroidota bacterium
TGACAGTTTCACTCTACATCAGACATGCAGAAAGTGATGAAGAGATGCACAACAATATGATTGTTCACTTCAAAATTGCAGCGCAGTGATGAGAAAATATTTTATTCTGCTTTTCTGTTCCTTGGTTATCGTCACTTTGAGTTTATCCAATAGCAAAGCTCAATCAGTTTATAAAGGCACGAAAACGAATTTTAACACCAATGCAAAAACTGATATTGGATTCTCACGCTCTTTTGTAACACAGGGAACCAACTATATCACTTCCTATAAACTTTTGGAATCAGGAACCAATAAGCAATTCGGAACAGCAACCCTTACAAATTTCAAAACCACAAATAAGATTCGTGTTCAGTTAATGATTGATAAGGACACTTCCTCATTCGAAATAAACTATGCGGATTCATTAGGAAGCGTATTTGGATTAACGGGACCATTTAAGAAAGAGCCGGTCAACAAGTAT
>DMRR01000228.1:738-8834 GCA_003455275.1 Bacteroidota bacterium
CCGGTCAACAAGTATCCGTTTTCAGTTGCGTATCTCACTTCAGCAAAAACTTATCTCAAGATCAACCAGGTGATCAGAAAAAATACTTTGATGCCTGAACATTTTCTTCTCGATAGAATTTTAGGTGATGATATCCTCCTTACTACTTCCCTGCTTTCTAAAATTAAACCTGAACCAACAGGTACAGCTAATAGCATTCTATCCATGGCTGACTTTGGAGTTCCCAATGTAATTGCAACCACAACAACCCAAACTCAGATATCAACAACGCAGCAAACCACTACCACCAATCCACAAAATGGAATTCAACCCAACAACACTACTCAAACAACGGGTCAGCAAAACTCCACAGTTATAAATACCAACCCGCAGAATAATATTCCATCGGCACCAGTGAAAATAAAACCTTCTGCCACCAATGTGAAGGATTTTGTTGCCGACAGTATTCGTGTTCTTCTGAAACCGGTGGAGAATGAAATGGTATCGGTGCAGTTATTCATCAGCGGTGGAGTGGCAGGTTATCCTATGGCCAAGCAAGGAATAGAAGCCGTTGCGCTTGATTGGGCTCTTAATGGCGGCACCAAAACTTTGACACCGGAGCAACTGCAGGCAAGGGAAGAGTTGCTTGGTATAAGTATCCGATACAAAGTATTTGCGGATTATTCAGTCGTTTCTATGAACTGCCTTCATAAGCAATTTGATGAATGTTATCAGTTATTTACTGATGTGATTACGCACCCTGTTTTTACTCCTGATCAATTAAGCAATTCTAAAGATGCAGTGGTTGCACATGACAGTGAAAGAGATCCCATGGATGTGCTGAAACAGACCGCACTCATTTACACTTTTACCGGAAAACAATATGATAAAAATCCTGAAGGCGATGAAATCTCAATCGGAAAACTGACAGCTGATGAAATAAAAAAATATTATGCTGCCTTGATGGTGAGAAAAAGAATAATACTGGTAGTGACCGGAGATTTTACAGCAGAAGATCTCAGTATGAAAATGAGAAACAGTTTCAGATCACTGCCTGCCGGAACCGCTCTTACCACACCTTCGGGCGGACTTGATATTGGCGGTTCGGCTTTCAAATCTATTAGCCTGCATGATAACTCGGTGAACAGGATCGTGGGTATTGCAAGCGCGCCCGATGCCGGAAGCAACGATGAACTTGCACTTATGCTCGCGTGCGAAATTCTTAACCACAGGATTGAGGTAGAAGTAACGGAGAAAAAAAATCTCACTTCAGATTTTCAATTGAGTGTAGCGGGTATCCGGCAAAATCTCACCTGGATTTCGCTTACTTCTGAATCACCCGACAAAGCGATACAAGCTATTTTGGATGAAGTGAAAAAAGCACGCAAGCTCGGATTCACTGCTGATGAACTGCAGGAAGCGAAAGACCGGTTTATAACCGGCTATTTTATTTCCAATCAGGATAATGCTGCTCTCAGTATGCTTCTTGGTAAAAGCGAAGAGAATGATGACTGGGTGGATGCAGAAAACCTTTATACAAATATCAGCAATGTTGCGCTCGCTGATGTTACAGCTGCTCTTCGCAAATACATGAAGGGATTCCGGTTTTACTATTCAGGAAATCCTGATGATGCGAACGAAATTATTTTTACTCAGAAGCTGGATTGATCAAAAGTTTTTTCGCTCACTCACTCACTTCCAAATCCATCTGCCGTTTTTCCATATTGGCGCTTATAAGTTTTACTCGCACGGTATCACCAAGTTGAAACTTTCTTCCATATTTTCTGCCGACTAAGCGATGCTTTTTTTCATCGAAAACATAAAAGTCAGCATCTATTGCATTTAGTTTCACTAAACCCTCGCACTTGGTTTCAATTATTTCTACAAACATTCCGAAGTTGGTGACACCGGTTATCACTCCGTCGAAATCTTCGCCTATACGGCTTTGCATGAATTCTACCTGTTTATATTTCACACTCGTGCGCTCTGCTTCAGCTGCATTGCGTTCCATCTCTGAGGAATGATCACATTGCTGTTCGAGCTTGCTGTTTACAGACCAGGTGTCAGTGAGTACTTCGGCAAGTATGCGATGACTCATGACATCAGGATAACGGCGAATAGGAGAGGTGAAGTGAGTGTAAAATGGAAAAGCCAGTCCGTAGTGACCGATATTTTTTGTAGTGTAAACTGCCTTTGCCATTGTTCGGATGCCGAGACTTTCTAGCATGTGCTGCTCTGGTTTTCCTTTTACATCTTCCAGAAGTTTGTTCAAAGATTTTGCAATGTGCTTAGGTGTAGAGAGATTCATCTTGTAGCCGAATGCAAGAGCAGTTTCTCCAAACGCTGCGAGCTTTTCCGAATCAGGAACATCATGCACGCGATACACAAACGGAATTTCTTTTCCTGATTTTGTTTTCTTCTTCGCTACAAACTCCGCAACTTTTCTATTGGCAAGCAACATGAAATCTTCAATCAGCAGGTGCGTGTCTTTCCGTTCTTTGATTATGATGCCGATTGGTTTTTTCTCAGCATCAAGCTTGAATTTTATTTCTGTTGTGTCAAAGTTTATTGCACCATTCTTGAATTTCTTTTCGCGCAGTTTATAGGCAAGTGAGTTCAGAGTTAGCAATTCCTCACGGAATAAATCTGATTCACCGTCCAGAACTTTCTGTGCTTCTTCGTAAGTAAATCTTTTGTCGGAATGAATCACAGTTCTTCCAAACCACTCATTTTGAATTTCTGCTTTGCTGTTTAGTTCAAAGACAGCAGCGAAACACAGTTTGTCTTCATTTGGGCGGAGTGAACACAATTCATTTGATAATCTTTCAGGAAACATCGGAACAACCCTGTCAACGAGATAGACTGAGGTTGCGCGCAGATACGCCTCGCGGTCTAGCGCAGTTCCGGGAACGACATAGTGCGCAACATCTGCAATGTGAACTCCTACTTCATAATTTCCATTCGGAAGTTTTTGAAATGAAAGTGCATCATCGAAATCTTTCGCGTCTTCAGGGTCAATAGTGAAAGTGGTGATGTTTCTGAAGTCTCGGCGCTTTTTAATTTCTTCCGCAGGAATTTTATCAGAAATATTTTTTGACTCTTCAAGAACATCTTTCGGAAATTCAAGATTGAAATTGAACTCAAGCAAAATCGAATTCATCTCTACATCATTAGTCCCTGCAGGACCGAGCACCAGCGTAACTTCTCCTTCGGGATATTCTCTTTCCCACTTTCCCATTTTCACCAGCACCTTATCGTTCAGTTTTGCTCCATTCAGTTGAGCATCGCTGATAAAAAAGTTCACTGGAAAATTCGCAGCATCAGGCACCATCACAGTTCTGCCTTCTTCTTTTCTTATAGTTCCTGCGTAAAGCTCCTGCGCACGCTTAACAATCTCAATCACTTTTCCTTCCCTGCGTTTTCTTTTTTTATCCGGATAAAGTTTTACGCGTACAGTGTCTCCTTCAAACGCACGGCCTGTTTTATAAGCATCAATTCTTATATCGTTGTCGTGACCGGGCACTACAACCCATGCGTTTCCATTCTGTGTAAATTCAATTACACCTTCAATTGAATCTACGCTGAGCAGGTTTCTTTTTTCTGTTTGTGCTTTTCCTCCTTCAGTTTCATTTCGCTTGTCTTTACCCAGGAAATATCCATTGCCCTTGTGATTCATTCTTCCATCGGCAAGCAAAATCGAGAGAGAGGCATGAAGTTTCTCTGCAGGATATTTATGCGAAAACTTTTTCTTGATCTGTTTGAAAGTAAGTTTCTTGTTTCCTGTTTTTAAAAACAGTTTGATAATGGCATCAATAATTTCGGGATGCAAACCGATTTCTTCATTCTTGTTCATCTTATAATTTGAAATTCATTTTGAATAAATGTGCAGGAAAAAAATTTCCTATAAATATTTAACTGCAGCAAAAGTAGTTACAGGATTTTTGATTTAAGATTTAAGAATTAAGATTTAATTAATTCTTTCTGAAGTGCAGTTCTTCGTCATTAACAGTGCTGTCTTCGTCGAGCATAATTTCAGTTTCAGACTTCAGAATTAGCAGCCAGTCTTCATTTATATTTTGAAGTGAAGAAGTTCCGGAGGTAGTGATATTGAAAATAAAATCACTGGCTGAATATTTCCATGTTCCCGGGTAATTGACTCCATTTTTTGTCGCGACGAATGAGCTGTCAGTATTGAAAGAAAAAGTGTAACCGCTGAAATCAGAAGTGTGATCTGCAGCACCTACCTGATAAAAACTAACATACCAGCTGCCGGAAAGGTCGAGCGGTTTTTTTGCCTGTTCTTTCTTTTTGCAAGCCATCATGCAACTCAGTAATAAGAAGGCGAGCAAAAAGTTTTTCATCCAATTCAAATGTAAGTACAAGAAATAAAAAAGGGAAGCCGGCAAGACCTCCCTTTCAAATAATTAATTCTGAAATTTATTTCTCCATAACTACTTTAAGGTTATCCAGCCCTTTTTGTAAATCATCTCCAAGCATTTTATCCATATTCATAAACAACAACATTAAATTCATAGGGTAAGGCATCTTGCCATTAAATCCCCACTGAACCTTGGTTGTTGTGCTGTCAAGAGCTTCAGTAGTCATAAATGCATTGTCAGTTGCAGTAAATGGTTTCATGAATCGAAGCTCCATGTCTATTCGTTCCCCATCCTTTATTGCTTTGATTTCCTGCTCTCCCTTTCCTACATCTTTCATTTCGCTGTCCCATGAAGCAACAAAACCAACAGTTCCGTCAGTGCCCCGTTTTTCTTTTTTCATTTTCGGATCTTTATTATTCCAAACGCTGTAGTTATCCTGATTGCCAATAAATTTAATGTAATCAAAAACCTGCTGCTTTGGTTTGCTGATGGTGACTTCGCGGGTAACTGCATAATCTGATTTTACTACTGCAGCTGTAATAAGTCCGAGAGCAATAATTCCTATGATGGTGAAGAGAGCGTATTTAAGTATTTTCATGAGTGAAAGTTTTGTGTTTTGAATTGAGTGGTCGAACTTATTAATTTCAGATGAAATAAAATTTACCGAAGCAAAATCACATTTCCTTTTTTGACACCGGAAATTTTTTCATCTCCACTCATTCCGGAATAAGAGGCAACAAAAACATAGACACCCATTCCGCATGGAATATCATCCAATGTTCCATCCCATTTATCATTGAGTGATTCAGATTCAAAAACAACCTGTCCCCACCGATTATATATCCTCAACCGAAAGGAAGAAACATTTACGCCTATGCCAGAGAAGAAATCATTATTTCCATCTGTATTTGGAGTAAAGGCATTCGGAAAAAAAACTTCGACCGGACATTTTTCTTCCACAGTAAAAACTTCTTCACCGGTACATCCGAATGAATTAGTAACGGTGACCGAATAAGTTCCCGGCATAGAAATCAGGTCAATCGATAATCCGGAACTGTCGCTCCAGAAATAAGAACTGAATGATTGATTTGCCTGAAGGTATGTCGGAGTGCCCGGGCACATGAAAGTGTCATGCATAACCGTAACGATAGGAGAAATAAAAGCTGCAAGACTCCCGGCTGCCTGCGTACTGCATCCGCCAGCATCTGTGACCGTAACAGAATAAATTCCGGGCCACCATGCATTGATAGTTTGTGTGGTGCTGCCATTATTCCATAAATAAGTTGCACCGGGTCCGGCATCAAAAACTACTGTATCGAGAAAACAAATTGAAGTATCATTTGCAAATACCGGAGGCGATGGATTTGTATAACTTATGTTCATAGTGTCACTGCCTGAACATCCGAGTGAGTCCGTAACGGTAACAGAAAAAGCACCTGAATCATTTGAAATATAAGTTTGAGTTACAGTTCCATTATGCCAGTTGTATGAAGCAAACCCTGCTCCTGCATCCATGTTAACAGGACTCCCAGCGCATACCGAAGTATCGTTTCCTAAAGAAAAAATTATTGGCGGAAGAAGCGAAACGGTGAGTGTGTCAACATCAACGCAACCAGCGGCATTTGTAACTGTAACTGAATAGGTCCCTGTTTGAGCAACACTGATTGTTTGTTGCACACTTCCATCGCTCCACAGATAGGATGCATAATTTGTTCCTGCATCAAGTGTAAATGCCTGAGCAACACAAACTGCAGTATCATTTCCCAAAGCAACAGGAATTATTGTATCTATTGATGGAAGATTCAGAAGATAGTTTCCGGGTAATCCGGCTGTTGCACCGAATGTGGTGTTGTAACACGAACTGGATGGATTCTGAACCAATCCCGGCTGACCGGGAGCTCCATTAAAAATAACATTTGCAGGAAGCGCTGCATTGCTCAGCCATAACAAACCACCTCCGCCACCACCACCAGGTCCATGACAATCAAAAGTGAAAATGTTATTGTAAGTATTACCTCCATCACCACCGGATGCTGATACATTAACAACAGAAAGAAAATTATTTACAGAAAGAAAAACTGTACCTCCTGCGCCGCCTCCTCCCGCTGATTCATCATTTGCAATCAATGTTTGATCCGGCGCATCAGAGCGAATGAAAAAATTATTTCCATCAATTGCATTTGCCGTGATGATAACAATACCTCCTCCATCTGTTCCCGGAGTTACTGCCTGGCTGTTATCACTGAAGCCACCGCCACCGCCTGCTCCCATAAATACTTTTCCTCCTGAGTAATTCAAATTGGCGCCGGCAATTCCTTGTATTCCAGTGCCACCGCAGCCGCTGTATTCAAAACCGCCATTTCCTCCACTTCCATAATTTCCGCCACCACCACCACCACAGTTGCCCGGATTTCCGCCACCGCCTCCATTCGAAAGCTTTCCTCTTCCTCCTTGCTGGCTTGTTACATAATCAGCAATTCCTTCTCCTTTCTGTCCGCCTTGTCCGAGAGGCAAAAAGTAATTCGTGTTGTTACATCCAAAACCGGCAAGGCAAACACTTCCTCCGCGAAAACCATTTCCGCTCACATCAATATCAGCATTTAGCAATACAGTTCCACTTGCTTCGAAAACCAGGACTCCGCCAGTTGTTCCGTTCCAATCCTGACAGAGTAAAGTGGAAGTAACTACAGGATTAGTATATTGAGGAACAGTAATAAGCTGAACTAAATCAGGAATAGAATATTGTCTGCACAGAGGAGATTGAATAATGATGTTGTTACCATTCACCGATACAACATTTGCATATTCATAGTTACCGCAATTGTTATAAGAAAGAATATCTCCATAAGTTGAAGAATTAGATTGATCAATTGAAGCGCCCTTCATTTGAATGATCAGCACTTTGCCCCCGGCAGTAAATCCTGCTGCAGAAGAAACAGAAATTGTAGTTCCGGAGATAGCGTTGACTGAAGTATAGGTATTGATGATGCCGCTGATGTTTTGCGCTGAACAAAAATTATCTAGTAAGAAAACTTCAGAGAGAATCAGAAAAATAAGTTTGAAATAATTTTTTTTCACCGTACAACCGTTCGTAGGGCGATAAAAGTAGTTGCTTAATTCACGATGTTACTTTATGCATAAATTAAATTCGATCCATCTTACATTTTCTTAATCGAAGTTCATATTTGCCCCTGAATGCCAATCAATATTTCTGCCCCGCTTGCTGAAAGAGTTCGCCCAAATTCATGGGACGAAATTGCCGGGCAGGAACATTTAATAGGAGAGGGAAAACCACTTAGAAATTTGGTAGAGCGAGGAATAATTCCTTCCATGATTTTTTGGGGACCACCAGGAGTTGGTAAAACCACACTTGCGCAAATGATTGCGGAGAAAGTTTCGCTTCCGTTTTTTTCATTGAGTGCAATTAATTCCGGAGTGAAAGACATTCGTGAAGTGATTGATAAGGCGAAGCAGGAATGCAAAGCGATTTTGTTCATTGATGAAATTCACCGGTTCAGTAAATCGCAGCAGGATTCATTGCTCGGTGCAGTGGAGAAAGGAATCATCACTCTTATTGGAGCCACAACAGAAAACCCATCGTTCGAGGTTATTAGTGCATTGCTTTCACGCTGCCAGGTTTTTGTTCTGCAATCATTATCGAAAGAAAATCTTTTGCAGGTGATTGCTCATGCAATGCAAAAAGATGAATGGCTTCACTCGAAAAAAATTATTATCAAG
>DMRR01000204.1 GCA_003455275.1 Bacteroidota bacterium
TGTTCAAGCCACCTAACATTAAAATTTATTTTTTGTTCAGTGCCAGGAAAGGAAATGATTTCTCTTCCTGCTATATCTAAAATTGAAAGTGAATTTGCATTAATCGATTTCAGATTAAGCGTAAGAAATTCTGTAGCAGGATTAGGATAAATTGAAAACGGATTTGAGCTAGTACCATTTTCCAAAAGACCAAGAATCGAAAGGCATTGTTGTGAACCACAATCAATAGTTACATTATAAGTAATGGTATCTATATTCGAAAGTGAATCACTATCCCAAATAAGTATTCTTCCAACCGGATTTCCTGAATAAGTATTCATACCAGAATTTCCAAACTTAATATAGGTTGTATCGCCTGATCCAATCTTAGTAAAATAATTGGTGGAAGCAGGTATTCCAAGATAACAATTGTAGTTGTCGCATACACTGTACTGAAATTCCCAACATGAATCAAGGTTATTCGAGTATGCAGTCCATGCGAGGAGTAACGAATCAGATTTCATATTTACAATATGTACTTTATACTCCTCAAATCCATTGCATGACGGGCTTATGTTCTGAACCTTTGATTCAACAAAACTGAATGAATTGTTTTGCGAGAAGGAAAATTGTGAAATGAAAAGAAAGGAGAGGAGAGCAAAATTTGTTTTCATGATCTTTAACTCTGAATAGTAAATCTATCTCCTAAAAAAAAGGTAATTATTTTACTGAATAAAATTTTAGAACAGACAGAGGTGTAAGTGAGCAATATTTATTTCCCAAAAAAAATCAGCCCCGCCAATATTTACTGACGAGGCTGATTTTAAAATGCAACAAAACCAATTTACTTTTTTTCGTCTTTTACTTCTTCGAATGGAACATCCTGAATCGGTTGCTCAGTTTGACCATCATTACTTGTGCTTGCATTTCCTGCATCAGCATTTGGTGCGCCACTTGTTTGTTCCTGGCTTGCTTTGTAAATGTCTTCGCTTGCAGCAGTCCACGCATCGTTCAGCTGCTTCAGTGTATCATCAATCGCAGTAAGGTTTCTGGTCTTATGTGCTTCGCGTAAGGCTTCGAGTGCTTTTTCAATGTTTGCTTTTTTATCTGCAGGAATTTTTTCACCATACTCCTTCAATTGTTTTTCAGTTTGAAAAATCATTCCGTCGGCAGCATTCACCTTGTCGGCCTCATCGCGTGCTTTTTTATCAGCATCTTCATTTGCTTTTGCATCGGTTTTCATCTTTTCGATTTCCTCCTTGCTCAGCCCGGTTGATGCTTCTATCCTGATGCTTTGTTCCTTGTTTGTGCCTTTGTCCTTTGCACTTACTTTCAGAATTCCGTTTGCATCTATATCGAAAGTAACTTCAATCTGCGGAATACCGCGGGGCGCCGGAGGAATATCACCAAGCATAAAGCGTCCGATCGTTCTGTTGTATTGCGCCATGCTTCTTTCTCCTTGCAAAATATGGATCTCAACCGAAGGTTGATTATCAGCAGCAGTAGAAAAAGTTTCTGATTTCTTAGTAGGAATCGTAGTGTTCGATTCAATCAGCTTGGTAAATACGCCACCCATGGTTTCGATTCCGAGTGATAGAGGAGTCACATCAAGGAGCAGAACATCTTTTACATCTCCGGTTAATACACCACCCTGAATTGCTGCACCAATTGCAACAACCTCATCGGGATTCACACCTTTAGATGGTTTCTTTCCGAAAAATTTTTCTACCACTTCCTGAATTTTTGGAATGCGGGTAGAACCACCAACCAGTATAACTTCATCAATCTGTGATGCTGTGTAACCAGAATCTTTCAGTGCTTGTTTGCAAGGTTCCAGGCTTCGTTCAACCAGGTGGTCAACTAACTTTTCGAAATTTGATCTGGTGAGTTTTCTAACCAGGTGCTTAGGTACACCATCCACCGCAGTGATATAAGGAAGATTGATTTCTGTTTCGCTAGAGCTAGAGAGTTCAATCTTTGCTTTTTCTGATGCTTCCTTCAGGCGCTGAAGTGCCATTGGGTCTTTTCTCAAATCAATGTTTTCATCCTTCTTAAATTCATCAGCAAGCCATTGTATGATGCACTGATCAAAATCATCGCCGCCAAGGTGGGTATCTCCGTTTGTACTTTTTACTTCAAATACACCATCACCTAAATCGAGAATAGAAATATCAAATGTTCCTCCGCCTAAATCGTATACAGCAATTTTTTGGTCCTTGTGTTTTTTATCAAGGCCATAGGCAAGCGCAGCTGCAGTTGGCTCATTAATAATTCTGCGAACATTCAGCCCTGCAATCTCTCCTGCTTCCTTGGTTGCCTGTCTTTGTGAGTCATTGAAGTATGCGGGTACAGTAATAACTGCTTCAGTTACTTCTTGCCCAAGATAATCTTCAGCAGTCTTTTTCATTTTTTGAAGAACAATAGCTGAGATTTCTTGTGGAGTGTAAAGCCGTCCGTTTATATCAACGCGAACTGTGTTATTGTCTCCCTTCGCCACATTATAAGCGATGTATTTCATTTCGGCTCCTACCTCATCATAACGGCGACCCATGAAACGCTTAATAGATGCAATTGTATTTTTAGGGTTAGTAATCGCCTGTCGTTTTGCAGGGTCACCAATTTTTCTTTCACCGTTTGCAAGGAAACCAACTACAGAAGGAGTTGTTCTTCTGCCTTCGTCATTTGCAATAACTACGGGGTCGTTTCCCTCCATTACAGCAACACAACTGTTGGTAGTTCCTAAATCAATTCCAATAATCTTTCCCATGATTTTTATTTTAAATGTTTGACACGGCTTTCTCAACAATGCTGCCATTGAAATATGAAAGAAAATATGTCAGTTGCCTATACGGGTAAAAGTTGCGACAGAAATTTTGAGAAATATTTAAGAATATGTGTCATGCAGTTCAAATCGAATTTCAGTGAATTTAAAGGCAGACAATGAATTCAAAATAATTCTTACATATGATAATTTACTGTTGAGAATATTTTCAAAATCGGTTCGTTATTGAGGTAAGTTTGACCAGAATGAAAGCGAATAACTCAACTTCGAAATTTCTTGGAACAATACTTACATTGATTTGCATTGCCATCTTGCTCAATTCATGCGTTAATGTAAAGAAAGATTGCAGAGGACGAACCAAGCATCGCCTGGAGAACGGAGTTTGGATTTAATATTCTCTTATCAAAAGAGTTTCTGCAAAATTTTTTAGCACCAATTTATTTTCTTCTTTAATTTCTAATTTGCGTAGGTAACTCATTGCAGATTGATAATGTTTAAGCATTTCAGCTTCAGCAATTTTTCGAATTCCAAGTTCATTATAAAGCCGAAGAACAGCCTTAACTTTTTCCTCAGGCGAAAATTCCTTTTTCTTTAGCCAGGATTCAAGTTCTTCTTTCTGATTAGAATCAGCCAGTGTCAGGGCTTCAATCAGCAAAAGAGTTTTTTTGTTTTGAATAATATCACCGCCAGCTTGTTTGCCTGTCAATTTCTGATCTCCAAATGAATCAAGAATATCATCCTGTAGTTGAAATGCAATTCCTAATTCTTTTCCAACCTGAAATATTAGACCTGAATCTAATTCATTAGCGCCTGCTGCTATTGCACCAATTTTCAATGCACATCCAACTAGTACTGCAGTTTTCATTTCAATCATTTGAAGATATTCTTCAACAGAAACAATTGCTTGCTTTTCGAAATTCATATCAAGTTGTTGTCCTTCACAAACCCTGATAGCTGTATCATTGAAATGAACTAAATACGAATGAATTTTTTCTCCTGAATTTTTTAGTAAATATTGATAGGCATATATGAGCATGTTATCTCCGCTCAGTATTGCTGCATTATGGTTATATTTTTCGTGAACAGTTTTATGGCCGCGCCGAAGCGGAGCATTGTCCATAATGTCATCATGAATTAAAGTAAAATTATGAAACAGCTCAATTGCCATGGCTTGTGATAAACTTTTGGTTGCATCGCAGTCAAAAATTTCACAGCTCATTAAAACCAATTGTGCCCTCATCCTTTTTCCGCCAATGCTTATCATGTAATTCATTGGATCATACAATTCAGCAGGATGATTTTCGAATTTTTGTTTCATCAAATAATCCTGAAATAATTTTTGAAGTTCGGTCTGAGTCCTCATTGGCGGCAAATTAATTAGTTAAAATTTTTCCAGCGGATTATCATTTTATTGATACCATTTTTAAAAATGTGTTAATAACCCTTTAAACTATTTATGATTTTAGTTTTTGTAATCGGATTATAGCATTTAGATTCGGTCTTTCAAAACAGATTGCTACTTTGTCTTGATCAAAAAAATATTTTTCATTTGCTGGAGCAGTCGTTTTTATTCTGTTTTCTGTAATTTCCAAAGCACAGTTTCCAGGTATTGATTGGTCTTCTTCAGTAGGCGGCTCGTTAAGCGACAAAGCATATTCTTTTGCGGTGCTACCCGATGGAAGCTCAATACTTACCGGGGTCACTTACTCTACAGATTTAGATGTAATAGGCAATCATGGTTTTTATGATGTATGGATTGTAAAATTGAATTCAGCAGGATTGTTCAAATGGGGGGAAATCACTAGGAGGAACCGATGTAGATGAAGGATTTACAATTACAGCTACAGATGACGGGGGATTTATTATTGGAGGTGCATCTACTTTATCAAATGGCGACCTGACACTTAACCATGGAGGATTTGATGGTTGGATTGTGAAGACAGACAGTACTGCTTCAATTATGTGGGAAAAGTCAGGGGGTGGAAGCGATGGCGAATCAATAAATAAAATTATCCCACTGGCAAATCACCAATACTTTGTAGGCGGTTCTACAAGGTCAGAAGATTACGATGTTTCCTTTAACCATTATGCATCCAAGTACGATTACTGGATGCTGATTCTCGATCAGTTCGGAAATATTATTCGTGAAAAAACTTTTGGTGGTACTGCCAATGATGAATTAAAAACTGTTATTAAAACAACGGATGGAAATTTTATCATGCTTGGAACATCAACTTCTTTCGATGGTGATCTGACCTTTAACCACGGACTGACAGATGTTTGGGCAATTAAAGTTGACACGCTTGGAAACAGGCTTTGGGAAAATCTTTTGGCGGCACCGGATTGGATGAAGTTGCTGATATAAATGAATTGCCCAATCATGATTTAATCATTTCATATAACACAACTTCTTCTGATGGTGATGTAACTTTCAATCATGGTGATTATGATTGGAATATAATGCGTACAGATTCTGCCGGAAATATTAAATGGCAAAAGTCATTCGGCGGATCTAACATGGATTACTGCAACACCTCAATTTTGACTTTAGAAGAAAAAATTCTTATTGCTGGATTTACAGCATCGGTTGATGGAGATATAGTTACAAATTACGGTGGAGCAACGGATGCCTGGATAATTCAAATAAGCGACAGCGGGACTATTGACTGGACAAAAAATTTTGGAGGATCATCTGAAGATTATTTTTATCAGGTTGTACAGGGAAATTTAGGAAATCTCTATTGCGCCGGACTTTCAAATTCAGATGATACCGACCTGGTGCACAATCATGGGAACTATGATTATTGGCTGCTTAGAACAATGCCCCTGCCATTAGAACCCAATGTTAATCCTGATGACACGGTAGCCGTTGCAAGTATTAATTCACATGCGGTTAACTTATTTCCTAATCCTTCTTCAGGAATTTATTTTCTGAATGGAAATTTTACTTATGGAACTGAAGTACATGTTTACAATTTTTTAGGCGAAGAGATTTCTAATTTGTTTTTGAGCGAAGGTTTTAATATTTTAAATCTATCCAGTCAACCATCTGGTATTTATATAGCAGAAATTTATAAGTTCGGATTTCTTGAAAGTCGTATTAAACTTATCAGGAATTAACTTTCATTTTCTTCTCTATTTCATTTCTGTTTTTACTTTGCCAAAAATTATTTCAGAATTGAAAATTTTTTTTCTTCTCCTTTTCTCCTTTTGTTTTTTCGGTAGCCCTGCACAGAAAAGTTCTGTGGTTCCTGATAAACCTAAGCTCGTGGTCGGAATTGTTGTTGATCAAATGCGATATGATTTTCTTTATCGTTACGAGTCAAAATATTCTGAAGGCGGTTTCAAACGGTTGATGAATCAGGGTACGAATTGCAAGAATGTTCAATACAATTATTTCCCAACCTATACCGGCCCGGGCCATGCTTGTATCTATACCGGAAGTGTTCCGGCAATAAATGGAATTGTTTCAAATGACTGGTATGACCGAACCACCGGAACTATGGTTTATGTAACCAGTGACAACAACTATAAAACTATTGGTGCGGAAGATTTATCGGGGAATATGTCGCCGCAAAAAATGTTGACTACAACTGTTACAGACCAATTAAGGTTAAGCAACAATTTTAAATCTAAAGTGATTGGTATTTCATTGAAAGACCGTGGCGCAATTCTGCCGGCGGGTCATTCGGCCAACGCAGCTTATTGGCTTGATGGTCAAAGCGGCAATTGGGTTACGAGTTCTTATTACATGAACGATTTACCATTATGGGTAAAGAATGTGAATGCACAACAGCTGGCGAAAAAAAACCTTTCGCAACCATGGGAAACGCTGCTTCCGATTGAACAATATACCGAAAGTACTTCTGATTCTAATTCTTATGAATCTGTACTTCCTTCAGATAAAAAAACAACTTTCCCACATCGCCTTTCAGATTCTACATGGGTAAAATTTGATTTAGTTAAATACACCCCGTTTGGTAATACCATGCTTAAGGATTTTGCGAAAGAAGCAATACAAAGTGAAAATCTTGGTAAGTCGTCAGTCACTGATTTTATTACAATAAGTTTTTCTGCGACTGATTATGTGGGTCACACATTTGGCCCCAATTCTATTGAATCAGAAGATACTTATCTCAGGCTTGATAAGGATCTTTCAGATCTTTTTTCATTCCTGGACTCATGGCTTGGAAAAAATAATTACCTTATTTTTTTAACTGCTGATCACGGCGTTTCTCCTGTTCCTGCTTTTGCCAGCGAGCATAAAATCCCGGCCGGAGTAATTTATGAATCTGCCCTTTTGGACTCTATGAAAAAAATTCTTAACTCAGTATATGGAGATACAGGTCTCATACTTTCTTACAGCAATCAGCAACTTTATCTCAACCATGATTTGATGAGAACCAAAAAAATCACAACTACTGATGTGCTTGCTCAATTAATTCCTTTCCTAAATACTCAAAAAGGAATCTATGATGAATTCGACATTTCTAAACTAAATGAAACTACAATTCCTGCATCGATTAAAAATATTCTTGGAAATAGTTTCAATCCAAAAAGAAGCGGCGACATCATGTTGCTCTACGAACCATATTGGTTTGGCGGTTTTCGAGAAAGAGGAACTACTCATGGTGCTGTGTATTCCTATGACACACATGTTCCGCTCTTATGGTATGGATGGAAAGTAAAATCCGGTGATGACAATTCGCTTCATCATATCACCGACATTTCTCCAACTATCTCCAATATTTTGAATATTCAGGAACCCAATGGCAGCATTGGTGAAGTGATTGAACTGACCAAGTGACTGATTCAAATGAAAAATATTTTTAAGTGTGGCGATAAAAAATCATTTACTCATGTTGTGAATGAAAATGACACGGTGAATTTTCCGGAAGGGAAACTTCATAATGTTTATAGCACTTATTCTATGGCCCGCGATGCGGAATGGGTTTGCCGACTTTTCGTTTTGGATATGAAGGAAGATGATGAAGAAGGAATCGGAACAATGATTAAGATAGTACATCATGCACCTGCTGCTGTTGGTAGTACCGTAATTTTCACTGGCAGTTTTATTTCGTTGAATAAGAACGAAATTATCTGCGCTTTCGAAGCGCACTGTGGTCAGCGCCTGATTGCTGTGGGTGAAACCGGTCAGAAAATTCTGAAGAAAGAAAAACTGGAACAACTGTTTCGCAACATTTGAATAATGAAGGAATCCTCTTTTAAAAATCCAGTCATTAACAATAAGCGCGCTTTGTTTGAATATGAGGTGATGGAAAAATTCATTGCCGGAATTATGCTTACCGGAACAGAAGTGAAGAGTTTAAGACAAGGAAAGGCCAATATGGGCGACGCATTTTGCCAGTTTGATAAAAATGATTTGTGGGTGAAACACCTCAACATTAGCGCATACGAGAAGGGTTCTCATTTTAATCATGAACCAATGCGGGAACGGAAATTACTTTTGAAAAAAAGGGAACTCGACAAACTCAAATCGAAAGTTAAGGAGCGAGGATTTACAATTGTTCCAATCAGCATTTTCTTTTCAGACAGAGGGTTGGCAAAAATTGAAATTGGATTAGTGCGCGGAAAAAAAACACATGACAAACGCGACTCAATCAAATCGCGAGAACAAAAACGCGAGCTCGACCGGATAATGAAGGAGCGATAAAATAAAAAAGCCCCTCAAAAAAATTTGATGGGCTTTTAAGAAATGTTTCAATAAGAATTAAGGGGCAACATACGGTTCTAATGTCCATTCTTCGCGAATCACAACTCCATCGGTAAGTCTTGTGTATGTCTTGCGAACTTTCAACTCCTTTTCGCGAAGTTCAACTATTTCATAAGATGTTCCGGTTACCTGGTCAACACCATCAGTTAATTCGAGCAGTTGCTTACTATGATAAGAACCTACACCTCCTCCAAATGTCCATAATCCTTTAATTATGGTAATGGAATCAGTCCAGGGATATGCAGTTGAATCTGTACATTCAGGAGTTTGAACTGACCAATCTCTATCAACCATCCATGTTTTGGTAGAGGTCATAGAGTACAATCCATTTTTATCAAATTCCCATACATACTGCTTGTGTTTTGTGTATGTGATAGTCCCAACACAACCAAAGGTGGGAGAAGTAGTATCTTTTGGAGAAACATTATCAATCAAAGAATCTGCAGTATTAAACAGATAAGTATTTACCAGCCACTTTCCTGTCATTCTTTCCTTACGAGAACGGAAAGTAAGAAAAGGATCTTCGGGGCCTTTTTTGCAGGCATCGAAAATGATTCCTGATGCAATAACAGCTAATACAATTAAGAGAAGCTTTTTCATGTAATTATTGGTTGTTGTTTTTGTTGTTGTGTTGCGGACAAATATATGTGAAAACTTTTCTCAGATATTGAAACCTGATATTTGGTTGCATGATGATTACATGTTCAAATTAAAGGTCAGTTTGACTTCCCTTCAAGCATCGGAACAAATCTGAAATTGTCAAATAATTCCTCCTTCCATTCTGTTTCATTCACCCTGATAATGCGCTTCATGGTTTGTATATTTTCACCTACTGGTATTACCAACATGGCGCCGATTTTCATTTGACCAAGAAGTGAATCAGGAACAAAAGGTGCTGCAGCAGTTACAATTATTTTATCAAATGGTGCATAAAGCGGAAGCCCTGCAAATCCATCTCCATAGAAACACTTGACTGAAGATGAATATCCCAGGTCACTGAGTAGAATTTTTGTTTTATCAAAAAGCTTTTTTTGCCTTTCAATAGAAAAAACTTTGGCGCCTAATTGTGCAAGAACCGATGCCTGATAACCGCTTCCGGTTCCTACTTCCAACACTTTGTCACCTTTTTTTATCTCCAATAATGATGACTGATAAGCTACAGTGTATGGCTGCGAAATAGTTTGGCCTTCGCCAATTGGGAATGCATTATCATCATAAGCCCGCTTAAGAAAAACCGAATCGAAAAAATACAAATGGCGAGGTACCTCATCAATTGCCCTTAAAACATCTTTGTTAGTTATTCCTCGCTTAGCCACTGCTTCTACCAATTTTTTTCTCATCCCTTTGTGGCGATAAGTATCAAGTTGTTCTTTGTTAATCATATTAAATGCTGAACCAGTAATTAAATTTTAATACCAATGCGCGGTTCTTATTTCCAAAATTATTGGTATCGTAGTTATCTGAATAAACAATATATAAATCGCTGAGCGGTTTAAATCTCCATTGTAGTCGGCAGTTTATATTAAAGTTTTCTATTTGAGTGTTGTATTGGAGAAATGTGGTCAGGAAAAAATTATTGGTGAATGTAAATTCAAGTTTGGGACCTATGAGAAACAATTCGAAATCGAGAAATGGTTCAGGGAAATTTAATCGGTTATATGAAAAGGCAGCAGAGAGATTTGCGAACGGCTGAAATCGATAGGTGATTGTAGAATTTAGCGTTACTTTTTCTCCATTGTAAAAAGATCCATATTGAAGGTTTACAGTGTAATTAAAAACTTTCCGCAGGTTCGACTTGAAATTGAATGTTGAATTAGTGTAAGAATATTTTCCCGGAAGAAAATACAAGGTGTCCTTTGGATTCAGTGAAGTTGCATATTGAAGGTTCAAATCGGTTTTATCAACCATCAATTCCAAAATTGCACTGCTTTGAAAATTTATTTGCAAGTTAACCTGGTTGAATAATTCAGTTGGCGAGTAATTGTCTTTGAAATAATCACTGCTATAAAATTCAACTTTGAAATTATTGATCATAGATTTCAAAGTTCCTCCCGGGTAAAACTTTCTCGCTACACTTGGCTCCAATCGCCAGTATGAATCTCTGATCACCTTTTGGGTTGAAGCATCGTAATTATAAATCCGGGGAGTGAATCCTACATCGGCAAGAAAATTTTTGCCTACATATTCATGATTATATTCCAGCGCCCACTTTGAATCATTATAAAGAAGGAATGCTGCATGCGAATAGGAGAGGAAACTGCTCACATTGTTATTTGAATACATAAAGAAAAAGACACCTACAACTTTGTTACTGGCCGAAGCAAGATTGTATTGCAGGCCTCCAACACGATTAAAATTTTTTCTATCATATTCAAAATGATCAAAGCCCTGCCGGTTTACAGCAAGGAATGCAATATTGGATCGTGCAAAAATTTTTCTTTGATAGGCAATCACGGAATAGTTCTGGCCAATTATGCCTGAACTTCCGATGGAATCATCGGCAGTTTGAATAGTCATAATTCCGATTCGATCTTTAGGAGAAAACTTTCCGCTCAGTCTTAGTCCGCCTTGAATAGGTATTACATTTCCATTCGACAATCCAATTTGTCTTGAAAAGAATGGACGAATTTGCCTAAACCCAAACTGACCAAACAAATCGCTGTTCTCTATAAAAAAATTTCTTTTCTCAGGATAAAAAATGTTGTATCGTGTAAGGTTGGTTTGTTGTGCATCTACTTCCACTTGTGAGAAATCAGGATTAGCTGTAACATCCAAATTCAGCGAACTGCTTACACCAACTTTTGCATCGAGCCCTGCATTTGGTTTTATACTTACTTTATTTCCGTCTGATGATACGGTTCCAATCGAAGTAATTGCATATGGAATCAGGGAAATATTTGTGCCTGCTTTTACCGGAGGCGAATCCCACATCAGTGTTCCTGTAAATGCCAGCGAACTGGGGTTGTAAGTGCGCGGCACAGGCGCCCAGGTCGAAAGCTCATTTCTTTTTAAATCATTCCTTATGAAATTAATAAACCACTTGTCAGAATTTGGTTTGTATCGAATACTGTTGAATGGAATGGCGAATTCGCAGGTCCATTTTTCTTTATTTCTGATTGTTGCAGAAAACCATTTACAATTCCAATCTGTTGTAACACCAAATGCCCCGCCGTTATCTACACTTCCTTCGCGCTGTACATTATATGGATTCACTCCGAAATTGAATCCATTGGTTTGGTCAAGGTATGGATCAAGAACCACAGCAAATGCATCGGTAATTGGAAATGAAAAATCGCGCTTGAGAGATTGGGTTATGTACTCACCTTCTATTTTGTCATAACAAACAGCGCTTACATAAAAATATTTTTCATCGTATGCAACACGGCATTCAGTTTCTGTTTTGGAAAATGAAGTATCGTAAGGCAAAACCTCAAAAAAATTATTGGCAACTTCCGCATTCTTCCAGCCGTCATCATTGAGCACGCCATCAATTACAATAGGAGATGAAGTTTTATGTATATGCAATAAATATTTTTCCTGAATAGTTTGAGCAGAAATATTTTTCCAAACAAATGCAAGTGAAGAAAAAATTACTGCGAACAGAAATAGTTTTCTGAGATTCATTTTCACAAACATAAAATCATGCTTAAGCGATAACCACTTTTCTGCCAACAGAAAAATGTTGGAGTGATAATCAGTGTTTCTTTAGTTGCCGATTCCTCACAAATTGAATCAGATCTGTAGCCGGAAGAGAGGTGATGCCGGCTTGCCTGAAAAGTGTAACCAATTGCCCGCGGTGATAAGTACTGTGATTCATACAATGCAGAATGGATTCAAACATTTTATTGCGGCAGGGTTCACCATTTAAGGTTTTATATTCCATCACTTTTTCTAAAGTCAGAATATCGAGGCACGAAGCAAACTCATCAAAAGCGACACTGGTTTCCAAAAACTGATTAAGCAGTTTTTCTCTTGTCCCGCTAAAAAATTTTCCCGGCACTTCACCCAAGGGCTCGTCTTGCAATCTCGTTAACCAGATATATTCTGCATCCCAAAGGTGCAAAAATGTTTTCTTGATTGAAGTGAAACTGCTGACGCGCTCCCTTTCAAATTCATCTAAATCCATCTCAAGGGCTACCTTGCATAATTGAGAGTTAGCCCAAACATTACTTGCAGTACAAAGCTGGATATAGGTGTTAAGTGCCATTCAGAAATTCTGAATGCTAAAGAAAGCCAAAAAAATCTTTTGTAAACTTTTCTTCTACAATTCTTATAGAAAAAGAGTAACAGGGTTTTCTAAATACTTCTTCAGCGACTGAAGAAACTTAGCACCTGTGGCACCATCCACCACTCTGTGATCGCAGCTTAGTGTAACAGTCATGAAATGTGCAGGTTTCACTTCTTCTCCTTCAAACACTGCCGACTCACGAATTTTACCAACAGCAAGAATGCATGAGTCAGGAGGATTAATGATGGCAGTAAATTCATCAATATCCATCATACCGAGATTTGAAATCGTAAATGTGTTACCCTCCCAATCAGATGGTTGAAGTTTTTTCTCTTTTGCTTTGGCTCCAAATGCTTTTGCTTCGGAAGAAATCTGTTGAAAATTTTTCTGATCTGCGAACTTAATGACCGGAACAAGCAACCCTTCTTCCACGGCCACTGCCATTCCAATATGTATGTGATGATTGTAGCGAATCTTATCACCTAACCATGATGAATTTACTTTCGGATTTTCACGAAGAGCTAGTGCGCTGGCTTTTATTACAAAATCATTGATTGAAATTTTTTCCTGCAAATAATCATTCAACTGTTTGCGTGCATCCATGGCTTTATCCATAGCAATGTTCATCTTCAGGTAAAAATGTGGTGCACTGAATTTGCTTTCAGCCAAACGGCGGGCAATAGTTTTCCTCATTTGAGAAACTGGTACCTCCTCATAACTTTCTTTCCCCACCACAACTGGTTGAACTGATTTTTTGCCTGATGAAAGAAATTGTTCCACATCGTCCTTAATTATCCGGCCTTCAGGTCCGCTGCCTGTGATCTGTGAAATATTTACTCCTGACTCAATGGCAATTTTCTTAGCTAGTGGAGATGCTTTAATTCTTCCATTTGAAGATTGAGAAACTAAGATTGGAGTAGGTCCGGAAATATTAGATGCCGTTGTTGATGATATCAAAGGTGATTCTGCTGTAGCTTCAGCTTTCGCCGGATCACTAACTTGTTTATCTTCTTTAGCTGCAGGTGCAATGCTTGCCCCTGCAAGGGCAGTTTTGTAATCTTCGCCTTCTTTGCCGAGAACTGCAATGACCGAATCTACCGGAACAGCGGCTCCTTTTTCAGCGCCTATATAAAGCAACACGCCATCCTGAAAACTTTCAAATTCCATAACCGCTTTGTCTGTTTCAATCTCAGCCATCAGGTCGCCGCTCTTCACTTTGTCGCCAACTTTTTTGTGCCATGCAACTATCACTCCTTCCGTCATCGTATCACTCATGCGGGGCATTCGGATTACTTCAGCCATAGAAAATGTTTTAGAGAATTTTTTTTTGAGGCGTCAAAAATAATTGTTCAACACAGGGAAAGAAGGGAACGAAAAATAAATTTAGAAAGGCTTTACTAAAAATCCGGACACTCCAGTTTCTTCTTTGCGCTAGGCCTGTTATCAAATTTGAAATCTCGAAACTCTACCACTAGGGCAAGTTCATGAGTGCCATGTGATGCGCTCCGCAAATCGCTAATAGTTAAATCATAGCTGTAACCAAGTTTGTAAACCACCTGATCCTTGTTATAGTTGTTATTGAACCCAAGGTTCACAATGATGGCATCGCTGTGTTTCAAATCAAAAATGTTGAAATATTGATTTCTGTAACTGAGGCCGGCAAAGAGCGGCTGCATCAGTACATTGAAGGTGGCAATGAATTCGCTCATTGTGCTTTGACTTTCATAAAGCAGCGATGGAGCAAGCATAATTTTATTCCGGCTTACCTCAAACCGAACCGGTATTACCGCACTTGCATGTGCAACATAGTTTCGCGGTAAGTGAGAGGTTTGGCCAATAATACTTTCATCAGGTTTTATCAAATGATGAATAGCAAAACCAAAAGTGTAAGTAGCAATCAATTGCTTCACACGGTTGCGGTGATTCCCACGAATAAGAGCACCTGCGCTGAAATCAACAAAGGTTGTGTTTTCCTGGTTAGGTGCGACATTGGCAGTTGGACCAACCACTCCAAACAAAGGATGCAATTGATCACTAAACAGAAGGCGGCTCCAATCAATTCGTTTGCTTACAACTGAAGTTTGAAACCCGCCCTGAAAAATCCAGTTCTTAGGAGAGAGAATTACACGGTATGAATAAAGCCCGCTGATGCATTGTGTTCGCAGATAACCTTCGCCTTCATTATCACTCCACGCTGTTAAACCGATACCGCTGCTACTGCTCAGGTCCTGCGCATCAATCGCAAAATTGTAAGTAGGAAACTTGCTGGGAATGCGAGGCCAAAGGTCACGGTAATTCGCTGTAAGCCGCAGGCCTGAATTGATTCCTGTGAAGGCAGGATTTACATACATCTGGTTGAAATAATGCTGACTCCAGGTTGGGTCTTGCGCCTTCAATTGATATGAAATAAAAAGAAGAGAAAAAATTGCTGTATAAAAAAATCTTAACGCAAACAATTTCATTCGGGAAAAATAATTCTTGATGATTGGCAATATAAAATCATTACGAGCATCTTTGGAAACTTAAACCGACGCAACTATCCAAAATATCTTACAGGTTTGAACCGAAAGAAAATTCTCATTATTCGATTTAGTTCTATTGGTGATATTGTGCTTACATCTCCGGTTATCCGCTGTATAAAAAAACAATTGCCCGATTGCGAGTTGCATTATCTCACAAAGAAATCTTTTTCCATTCTGCTCGAATCGAATCCGCACATTGATAAACTTCATCTCTTCGAAGGAAACCTAAAGAAAACAATTGAAGAACTGAAGCAGGAAAATTTTGATTTCATTATTGATCTTCATAACAACCTCCGAACTTTTCTGATCAAGTATCATCTTGCAATTCCTGTTTCTTCTTTTCGAAAACTGAATTTTAGAAAGTGGCTGCTCGTGAATTTCAAAATCAATCTTCTTCCTAAAAAACATATTGTTCAGCGCTACTTGCGCACAGCAAAAAAAATAGGAGTGAGGGATGATGGAGAAGGGCTGGAATATTTTATTCCGCAGAAAGATAAAATCCGAATAGAAGATTTGCCGCTCACTCACTTGTATGGTTATGCAGCGCTTGCTGTTGGTGCAAATCATTTCACCAAAAAACTTCCGCATGAAAAACTGAAAGAACTCTGCTCTCAAATTCAGTTTCCGATTGTGGTGATAGGAGGGAAGGAAGATGCTTTGATTGGGAATGAGTTGGAGAAAATTTTTCCTTTCAAAGTATTTAATGCATGCGGCAAATTCAATTTGAATCAGTCGGCATCACTCATTCAGCAATCGAAATTTGTAATCACTCACGATACTTCAGCCATGCACATTGCAGCAGCTTTCAAAAAAATTATTCATTCTTATTGGGGAAACACAGTTCCGGCTTTTGGTATGTATCCTTATTTCGGAAATGAATATGCAAATGCTTTGCTTTATAAAAATTCATTTCTTCATGAAGTAAAAAATCTTTCATGCCGCCCGTGCAGTAAGATTGGATTTGAGAAATGCCCGAAGAAACATTTCAAGTGTATGAACGAGCAGGATTTTTCTGCACTAAAAAATTTTCTGCCGGAGAGAAATTAATTCCTCACAGCAACCTGGTAAGGATCAACACTTACTTCTGTTTTGTAATTATACAGTTGTTGGAGTGTGTTCAAATCATAAAACGAAACATAACCATTTCTCCCGCCGCATAAAGAAGTGTGATGCGGAACAGGCCCATTGGGATTTGCATTTTCGCTAGCCACGATCAGTAAATTATTTTTTTCATCAACCTGAATTCCATGTGGCTGATATAATTTATCATTTAATATTTTTTCTATCTGAAGAGTATTGTAATTGATTACATAAACAGAGCCTTTAAAATTTCCACCGGTGACATTGGGATCCTCACCGCATGTGACAAAAAGTTGTGATTGTTTTTTTGAAATTGCAAATTCAAGAGGGTTTGTTCCAACCGGAATTACAGCAATCAATGAATCATTGCTTTGATTAAATACACGAACCTCATTGGTTTTTTGACAAGAGACAAAATATTTTGTTCCATCTGGAGAAAAAATTATTTCATGCGGATCATAAGTATCAGATCCCTGGTTTACAGTTTCTCCCGGTTGAAGTAATACATAGGAGAGATCCGGAATCATTGGCAGCGTAACATCAATTTTGTAAATGTCATTTCCATTTTGTGAAGTGACATAAAGCGTTTTGAAATCTGAAGTCGCTGCGATTCCATGAGGCTGAACCATTAATGTTGGAAAGGAATACATTTTCAGAAGTGTCATGTTTTCTAAATCTACATAAGCTATTTTTCCATCATCCTGCCATGCAACGATGAATGCTTTTTTGCCATCAGGTGAAATTGTAAGTGTGTTCCAGCTTGCTTGTCCAATTGAAATAGAACCAACATAAGAATCATCGCTTGTTCTGAATTTCTGGATAACACTGTCGGCAATGAATATCACATACCAGTATTTTCCATCGGGAGATACCTTAATGTTGTGTGCACTATTCACAGTTCCTTCAGTACTTCCGACTTTAATGTAACGCATGAGCAATTTTGTATCTGCGTCAAAAACCGCGACATCATCACAACCTTTATGTATGACATAATATTTTTTCCTGAAATCATTTCCGCTAAACGCAATAATTCCATTGTTTGATGGTGCCCCCTGATCAACCCAGTTTTTCAATGTGATAACTTCATCACGGGTTAATGTTTTTCCATTGACCGGCATCGATGGCTTAAGAGATATTCCCAAATCCGAATAAGTATTTACGAAGTAGCAAAGCCAGCTCATATCGCTGCGATATGGAATAGCAATGGAGCCGCCACTCCCGCCTTCAAACATTTTTG
>DMRR01000201.1 GCA_003455275.1 Bacteroidota bacterium
AGATTAAAAGAAAAAGGACTGCATTGTTTTTTAATGCAGTCCTTTTTATTAAGAAGAAGTTAGTGAATTAATCAACAATCATTTTCTTAGTCACCGATTCATTTCCAACAGTAACTGTATAGAAATAAATTCCTGAGCTGAGCGAAGAAACATTTAGATTGATATTGCTCATTCCTGATTTGTAATTAGTACCGGGAAGAGTTGAAACCACTTCACCTAAAATATTTGTTACCTCAACCTTAACTGATGAAGGTTTAGAAAGGTTTATTGTGAATGAAGTGGTGTTATCTGCAGGATTAGGAATATTCTGAGACACAGCAAAATTTTCGCCTTTATTAATTTCAGGAACAGCAAATGGATAAAACTGATCAGTGCTGAAACCGATTCCCTGAACAAAGAAATGATTCACCGGACCGTCACCAGGATCACCTGCTGTTTGCGAAGCAGTTGTTGTAACTGGAATATTAAAGAAGTTTCCATTCTGGAAAGTTTTATCTCCTACAAAAATCCAATAGTTATCATTTGCATATGGAGTTCCAAGGGTTGCATTCCATGTGTAGGTGGTTTGATTCGCAGCCATATCCCATCCTTTGACAAAAATATTTGGATAGAGATTATTTAAATCAATTGAAGGATCAGTGTCAATCCATACATAAAAAATCTTTGTACGGTCTTCACTCATACTTGCCTGTAATCGCGAATCGTAACCAATTCCTCCTTGGTAACTCCATGGAGAATATGATGCAGGTACTGAGGAGGTATGAACTGTGTCAATATTCCAAGCATCCCAACCGGTGCTGGTTTCATATACATCAAACAATAAATTTTGAGTGGTGTCATTAAAGAACCAACCTGCTGAATCAGGATTAGCACTTGCAGCACTCTTGATATCAGTAATAATATGCAGATGATCCTGATAATCTACCACAAGGTCCACACCGCAATTTGGAGTAAAGTAAGGAAGAGTAGGTCCACCGCCGCTTGTAGGCACAAGGTGTGAAGTAATGTTCGAAACAGTAGAGAAATCGAAAACAGGTTGATATACCCAGTTTGCTCCGGCATCTGTTGTTTTATAAATGAGCGGCTGAATCGGGTGCGGGTTCAGGGAATCAACACCGAATACTACAATATAGCCGGTCATACCATCAGCAGAGAAAGCCATATTACCGGTTGAGCTAAACAACTGCGAACCATCTGATGGATCATGATAAAAAGCGGGAACAAGTTTTTGACGGTTCCAGTCAAAATTATTGTTTGTAGAATTAAATGAACCGGTGTTAACCACCAATCCATTCAGCGGGATAATACTTGCGGTAGAGTTATAATCTCTGTCGCTACCAAGTACATACGCTTTTGCCTGAGAAGTAACAGTGAAGCTCAGACGAGCCATCATCTGATAAAAAACTCCGCTATTTGCATTGAGTTCAATTTGTTGATCATTATTTGTTCCATTCAATTGCGAACTTCCAAAATAATTTCCAACCCAGCCAACTCCTCCGCCAGTTGAGCCACCATCAGTGATTGGTCCTGCCACAACTGCAAATGCATTATTCTTATCAGTGTTTCCGGGAGGATTATAAATACCTCCAGATGGATAACGGCAAAGATTAACATCATCACTCATTATGATTAACGATGTATCCCAGGTAGAACCTCCATCGGTAGAGTATGAAGACTGGATGTAACCGCTGTTTCCGGTTTGATAAGACCAGCATTGGCGATGAGCAAATGAAATCAAATCAAGATCATAATCACCTGAGAGTGCTTGTTGCTCAGAAACAAGTACACTGAACAAATTCCATGAACTTGCAAACTTGATTTTACTTAATCCGGATCTTGAATTGCTTCCTGATGGAAGGTTATCACCGTTGTGCGTGGTTAGAAGAAGTCCCCCTGAAGAATTTTCATCACCAACAATTTTTGTTGATGGCTGACTAAAATGAGTAAGTTTTCCGCGATTGGAAGAAACTACTGATTGTGCATTGGAGCCAAGGGAAAGAATAACTCCGGTTGCAATGAGTAACAGTTTTTTCATTGATTGGTTTTAAATTTTTTGGGTGGCTAAAAGTAACCTATTTCATCATTCATAAAAGTTTTTGGTAAGTCACCGTTTTGTCATTTTTATTAAAATAGTTTGTACCAATGAAGAACCATTTTGATAAAAACCACATTAGAAAGCGGAAGAATACTTTTGCGCAACAATGAGCAAGCATGGAAAAATATTAGTGGCAATGAGCGGTGGAATTGACAGCACCGTAGCAGCCGTCATGCTTCATAACGAAGGCTGGGAAGTAATTGGGATGACCATGAAAACCTGGGATTATGCAAGCAGTGGCGGAAGTAAAAAAGAAACAGGATGCTGCAACCTTGATAGTATAAATGATGCCCGGTCAGTAGCTGTTGATCTGGGTTTTCCGCATTACATTATAGATATAAGAGAAGAATTCGGAGACGCTGTAATTGAAAACTTTGTAGATGAATATCTTGCCGGCAGAACTCCTAACCCTTGTGTATTGTGCAATACACATATCAAATGGAATGCTTTGCTAAGGCGAGCCAAAATACTTGGCTGTGAATTTATCGCAACCGGCCACTATGCCCAGGTGAGATCTGAAAACAATCGTTTTATTGTTTCAAAGGGTCACGATGATTGGAAAGATCAATCCTATGTTTTATGGGGGCTTACACAACCAGTACTTGCAATTACAAAATTTCCTCTTGGCGGATTCAGAAAAACTGAAATTAGAAAAATGTGTGAAGATTGGGGTTATAAAGAACTGGCAAAAAAAAGTGAGAGCTACGAAATATGTTTTATTCCAGATAATGATTACCGCGGTTTTCTGAAAAGAAGAGTAAATGGTTTGGAAGCAAAAGTAGCCGGAGGAAATTTCATTCTGCGAGATGGAACAGTAGTTGGAAAACATGAAGGTTATCCGTTCTATACTATCGGGCAACGCAAAGGATTGAACATAGCGCTTGGCAAACCCATGTTCGTCACAGATATTAATCCGGAAACCAATACTGTTATTCTTGGTGATGAAGAAGAATTGAATCGAACTGGAATGATAGTAGGCGGAATCAATCTGGTAAAGTATGATTCTATTAATGATGGAATGGAATCAATTTCGAAAGTCAGATATAAAGATGCGGGAACTCCATCTTATTTATTTAATGATGGAAAAAATATTCGAGTTGAGTTTCACACTCAGGTAAAAGGAATTGCACCGGGTCAAAGTGCGGTGATGTATGAAGGTAATGACTTGCTTGGTGGCGGAATTATTCAAAAAAGTTTTGATTTAAAATTAGGATGAGTATGAAACTAATTATCAATCCTGATGCAGTATAATTTCAGTACACCTCGTCAATACTTTTAACTATGAATAAAATTTTCTTTTCTACCCTTTATTTCGTTCTGCTGGTTTCAGGTTTTGTGATCAATATTCATTCAGCTGTAACCGCACAAGTTTCACTCTCAAACTCTGGATTCGAACAGTGGGATTCTTCCAACCAGGCTCCACCATTTGATTGGCATCAGCCAAGCGATTGGTCAAGCACAAATCCTGCAACTGAATTTAATACTGCCGGAATTACTAAATCAACCGATGCCCATTCAGGAAATTTTGCTGCCAGAATAATTACTCAAAATATTTTCGGAGTTTATCATGCAGGTGGGCTTGTTAGTGGCCATGCACACGCCTTTGCTTTTCCTGATTAAACAATCTATCCGATTACAGGAGGACAATCTGTAACAGGCAAACCAATGCATGTTAGCGGCTATTATAAGTTTTCTTCAACCTCAGCTAACGACTCTGCTCTTCTTTTTGTAATAAATAAAAAATGGAATGTAGCCAATTCATCTTATGACACCATTGGATATTCACGGTTAGCGCTGGCTCCTGTAAGTTCATACACTTTGTTTGACTTAGATATTGCTGATTGGGATAATCTCAATGATCCTGATTCCATAGTAGTTGCCTTCTTTTCTTCAAACCCCGATACTGCATTTACAGGAACAGGCGGTGTTCTTTTGGTAGATGATGTTCAGATCGGATTTACATCTTCGGCTGAAAGTAATATTGGTTATCATTCAATAACTGTTTTTCCTAACCCGGTAAATTCTAATCTGTTTATTCAATCTGAAGATAAAATAAATTCTATCTCGGTCTTCAATATTTTAGGAATGAATGTTTTTGAAAATAGAAACATTAACTCAACTCATTCACAAATTGATGTATGCGATCTTTCTTTTGGTGTTTACATATTGGAGATAAAATCTCACACAGGAGTTGAGCGTGTAAAGTTTCTTAAGGATTGAAAAAACTTTTTACAAAAAGTAAAACAACTCTCTTACTTCATTTTAATTTTCATATTTCCCGGAAAGCCCATACCATTACTTCCAAGTTTTGATAAGTTAAAAGTAAATTTCAACAGGAAATATCTGCCCAATGTGTTTACGGTAGTTTGTTGTATGTAATTAAGACTGGCAGTTCGGGTGATACCATTATCGCGGTCAAGCAAATCATAGCTGCTCAACTCTAATTCAGCGCGGTCGTTTTTCATAAACTGAAACCCAAGCGATGCATTCCATATCGGTATCTTTTGTACTGATTGTGTTTCAAAGTTGTTATAGATATTGTAATCTACATCTGTGGCAAGTGTAAATTTCCATAAGTCTGCCTCAACTTCTGCACTATAATTCCAGTAAGAATATTCCTGAACCTGTGCTGATTCATTATGATAGTTCGTTTGTGTAAGACCATACTCTGCTCCTACCTCCCAGTCAATATCATCTTTCTTTTTATTACCGAGTGTAATTCCATAAGAGTTGTCGCTTTTATTATAACCGGTCGCAGCCCCGTTCAGATAAATAATTCCATTTGTTAACTCAAAGTTTGGTTCGAGTTCTACCTTACATTTTATAAAATTCACAGGGAATGTAAATGACAGATAAGCATTTGCTCCTTTTTCAAAATCAGTGTTTACCGGCTGTGTAGTTTCTACAAAAGCAGAATCATAAGTTATTGAATTTACAATGTTGCCAATTGTGTAATAAGCTGAAGAATACATCCAGAGTCCAATTGAATTGTACTGACTGAAATAATTATAGTTGAATGAGAGGTTGTGGGAATATGCTGCATCCAAATCAGGATTGCCTTTGTATATACTTAGAGGATTGCTGTTATCTACTACCGGCTGCAATTGGTCAATGGATGGCTCGCTTATGTTGGTAGTGTAATTCAAATTCATTCGGGCATTATTGAATTTCTGATTAAGCTGAAGTGCCGGAAGAATCTTGAGGTAAGATCTTGTTAATGTATTTTCAGATTGAGCGCTATTACCATTTAATTCAGATTTCTGTAAAACTCCTCCAAAACTGAAGTTCATTTTCTTGTGATTCCATCTCCATTTTATTCCACCCCGGTCAAACAAATAATCGTTGTTGTAATTATTACTCAGGCTATCATTAATTATGATGATGGAATTATCAAAAGGATCTATGTCATAAAAAGTTTTGTCATTGGTATTTCGAGTGTTCTGCCTCTGATAGCTAAATTCAAGTACGCTCTCCGGGCTTGTAGGTTCAGTGTATGCAATTCGGCCGTTGTAATTATTTCGGGTGCTTCGCGAATCCTGATTTTGCAGGATATTTTTTTCTAAAATGTTTAACACTGTATCCGGAATAATTGAAAAAGAATTGGAATTCAGAAAAGTGAAATTCGGATTTACACGGTTATTCCAGGTTCCATCAATAGTAAAGGTCCTTCCCTGCTTTGAAAATTTTTTCAAATAAGTAGCACTCACTTTCATACTGATTGCAGATGCGTCGGTATTTGTTTGCGAATTGCTCTGTATGAAATTATTTCCTGCAATATTTTCCTGTGTCGCATACTTGTTATTGTCCGCATTGATGAGATTAAAATTTCCCCGAATAGTTAGTTTATTATTTTCATTCGGTTTGAAAATAATTTTTGCATTCAATCGGTGACTGAGATTGTAATTGCGCTGGCGGCTATCGCTGTTGGATAGAAAACCGGTTTCAGAATTTACATATTCCTTCGTTGAAATTTGATTGAGGGTATTGTCAGTATAATTAAGAAGATAATTTCCATTAAGTTCTAATTTCTTAATTGCTGTGGTGTTAAAATTTATTCCGCCACCCACATTATCAGTTACACCTTTTCTATTGGCCATCCAGCCAGACGCCATATCCATTGAATTGTTAAACATCAGGCCCCCATCGCCCATACCGCTCATGCCACCGGCAAAACTGGTGATGTCCTGCCACGAAAATCCAGGCTCATTCGTATTGTTTGCCACAGCGAGAACCGAAAGTTTATTCACAGCGCTAAACCGGTTGAAAGATAATTTCCCGAAGTAACGGTCTTCCGTTCCGTAGCCGGCCGTTGCATTTCCAAAGACCCCGTGCTTCTTGCCTTCCTTCAGTTTCAGGTTAATAGTTTTTTCATGCTCGCCATCATCTACACCTGTAAAATCAGCTGTCTCGCTTTTTGCATCAAACACCTGAACCTTATCAACAGCATCTGCCGGAAGGTTTTTGGTTGCAACTTTTGGATCATCAGAAAAAAATTCTTTTCCATCTACTGTCACCTTCGTTACCGTTTCACCCTGAGCTTTTACAGTTCCGTCTTTGTCTACATTCACACCCGGAAGTTTTTTTAACAAATCTTCGACAGTCGCATTGGGCTGTGTTTTGAAAGCATCTGCATTGTACTGCACCGTATCTCCATTCATCTGCACAGGAATTTTTTCACCTTCAATCACTACATCATTTAGTTTGTTAGATGCTTTGTTTAAAATAATTGTATCAATAAAAATTTCCTTTTGGGTTCCATCTACCAAAATATTTTTTCCGAAAGTCTGATATCCAACAAAAGTCAGTTGAAGTATATAATCTCCTTTTGGAACATTATTTATTTTATAACCACCTGTTTTATCAGTCAGTCCAAACTGAGCAATGACAGAATCTTTTTGCTGAAGCAAAACAGCAGTTGCAAACTCAAGTGGTTTAGTATCTTCTGAAAGCACCACACCTTTTATTGTGGTGCTTTGAGCCATAGAGAACTTATTATTTGAAATAAAAAATACGATGACTAATAGAATGATTATTTTTTTCATTTTAGAAAATGATTCCGGTTTTTAAATGAAGAATACTTTGTTAAACAATCAATGGTTCAACTGAATGATCATTGGTCCGCCCGGCATGTTGCCGCCCATTTCTTCCATTTTCTTTTTACGAAGTTCTTTATATTCAGCTTCGGTCACTTCTTTTCCTTCGGTTGGAATTACAATAATTCCCGATTCAAGCGGTTTTAATTCAACATTAATTGCGCGAAGCGTCATCCTTCCGCTATCCATTTCTAACTTTAGAATCGCTCCGGGCAACTGATAAAAATCTTTTGGGCCAACAGAAACAGGAATTTGCGGAGTGAACCAGGCAACAACATAAGAGGAATCATCAAGCAGTTTCGCTTTCATGCAGGTATAACCAGCCACCGTATCCATCTCATTCATCAGTTTCCATTTTTTTTCTTCAAGCGGTGCTTTTACTAAAAATAATTTATCAAGAATGGTTTTGCTTTCAATAGAAGTTTTCTGGTTACGGTTTATGTAAGTTTTCTCGTTGCTCATTTTATTCTCGAACATTACTGTCATTCCTTCCCATGGAGTGCCGCTCGTTTGTGGCATTGTCTTTTTCAATTCATCCACCTTTCCCTGATAAATGCTCTCGCTGTCATTAAACAAGAGCTCAAATTGAATGGAAGGCATTTTAGGCATTTGAAATCCTGCGGGCAATTGCATCTTCAGCTGATTGGTATCCATGCGCATTTGAAAAGACTGCGCATATACAATTCTGCCTTCAGTAATTTGAGCAGATGAAACGACGGGGAGGAGAGCAACGAAGAGGAAAATTTTTCTCATGGTGTAAATATAGACGCAGAGCTTAACCGCAAATTGCCTGTCGGTTAAACAATAAAATGAGAGGTGAATTTTATAAAATTGATCTAACCATGTTTCAAAACAAACTCATCTGGCCCGGCCTCCGGAACGCTGATAGGTTGTATTCAAATTTCTTTTTATCACTGAAATATTTTTTCTGCGATTGTTTCCAAAGCAACCTGATGCTCTCGGCAATTTTTCCTTCGCCTTTCATTCGGGTTCCGAATCGCGAGTCGTTTAGTTTTCCGCCGTGTGTTTCCTCAATCATATGAAGCACCTTCTCCGCCCGCTCCGGAAAAGTTTGCTGAATCCATTTTGTAAATATTTCGCCAACAGCTCCGTTCAATCTCACAATTGTAAATCCTGCAGTTACAGCTCCCGCACTTGCCGCAGATTTCATCAGTTCAGGAATCTCGTGACTGTTTATTCCCGGAATAATAGGTGCAGTCATTACACCACATGGAATATTATTTTTCGCTAATGTTTCTATAACATTCAATCTTCGTAAAGCCGAGGCGGTGCGAGGTTCTAATTTTCTGCGCATGTTTTCATCAAGCGATGTAATACTGATCATCACCATCACCAAATTGTCAGCAGCAAGTTCTTTAAGTAAATCGATGTCGCGCAACACTAATTGATTCTTGGTAATGATTCCAAGAGGATGCCGGTATTGGTTCAGCACTTCAAGCAACTGCCGTGTGATTCTGAATTTTCTTTCAGCCGGCTGATAGCAATCCGTGTTGCCACTGAGTGAAATTGGTTGAACCTCCCAATTTTTTTTGCTGATCATTTCTTTCAACAATCGAGGCGCATCAGGTTTTACCAAAATCTTTTGCTCAAAATCAAGTCCTGCACTTAATCCCCAATAATGATGAGTGTTGCGTGCATAACAATAAATACATCCGTGCTCACACCCCTGATATGGATTGAGTGAGTAGAACATACCGATGTCAGGGCTATCAACTTTATTGACAACCTTCTTCGGAAACTCTAACAGGTACTGTGTCTTTTCATCTAATATAAATTCTTCATCCAGGCCTTCTATATGCTCAGTTGCATAATCATGAAGACTAAAAGGATTTTCAGAATTGATAGTTGCCCCGCGTCCGCGAACAGTTTTATTCATGAATAATTTTCTACGAGCAATTTATGTGAGTTCATTTTGCTCCAACTATTTTTTGAGAAAAATATTTTTCTCCACAGTTATATGTTACAGCTGTCTGACTATCTCGCCAAACAGTTTGAAATAATTCTGGTTTCTGTCACCTTTTCCTAATCGAACGATTACAATTTTCTTTTCAGGATAAACAAAAATTCTCTGACCAAGCAATCCATCACAACCATAACTTCCGGTGATTCCCTGATTGAGCCACCATTGATACTTATAAAATTTAACACCCCCGTTTGTAGTGTCGGGTGTGGTGCAATCTGCTACCCATTGCGCAGGTACTAACTGATTTCCATTCCAGTTTCCATCATTCAAATACAGGCGGCCAAATTTTGCAAAGTCAAGTGCTGTTGCATTCAGACAACAGAAAGTCCTTTCAATTCCATTATTCTTCCTGTCGGTACTCCAGCTTGCATTCCACTCAGCTCCCATCGGTTTCCAAATTTTCTCCTCCAGATATTCGGAAACTGTTTTTCCTGTGGCGCGCTCAATTATCAGACCCAGCAGTTGAGGATTTCCACTCTTGTATTCCCAATGTGTTCCAGGAGGATAAATCACTTTCATGTTCTTAATAAATCGGCGGATGTTGGTTCCGTAATAAAACTTTGCTGCATCACTGAATGGATTATAGTAACGCTCCGTAAATTTTATTCCGGAAGTCATTTGCAACAGGTGATGAATTGTTACATGATGGAAAGCAGTGTCCTTCATTTCAGGAATATAATTGGTGATTGGCTCATCTACACTTTTGATTTTCCCTTCTGCAATTGCTATCCCGATAAGAGCAGCGGTAAATGATTTCGCCATGCTGAAACTGGCTACCCAGGTGCTGTCTGTGTAATTGTCCCAATAATTTTCATAAAGAATTGTATCA
>DMRR01000174.1:0-443 GCA_003455275.1 Bacteroidota bacterium
AAACAGTTTTGGAAGCGCCGGTGTCAATCAACAGGCGAGCCGCATATCCATTCACTTTTACCTGAACGAAACAATGAATTCCATAATCCTGAATGGAAGCAATTTCAATTTTTATTTTATGTCGCGCCATGAAGAAAAGTTATTAGTATAATGTTATCCGTTATTAGTAATACAAAATATTAATGAAACTTTTTTTCTTCACTAAAAAAAATACTAATAACTGATAACGATAAACTACAGACGATTCACTAAGCAGACACGCTCATCTTATCCAGTACGCTCATCACTTCTTTTACAGCATCAGATGATGCATAAAGAAGTTTTTTCTCTTCATCATTAAGATTGAGTTCAATGATTTGTTCAATACCGTTCTTTCCGAGTTTTACCGGAACGCCGAGATAAACATTCTTCAAACCATATTCACCTTGTAACCAAACGCAGCA
>DMRR01000174.1:813-5432 GCA_003455275.1 Bacteroidota bacterium
TTCTCCGCCGCCCTTTTTAGTGCGCTCAATAATTGCGTTGAGTTTATCTGAATCAATTAATTCAGTAACCGGAATACCGCTAACAGTAGTGTAGCGCGGAAGCGGAACCATGGTGTCTCCATGCCCTCCCATAAGCACAGCCTGAATATCTTTAGGAGAACAGTTCAAAGCTTCGGCGAGAAACGCTTTGTACCGTGCGGTGTCAAGAATTCCTGCCATTCCAAAAACTTTTTTCGAATCCAGTTTTGCAGTGAGATAAGCGCAGTAAGTCATTACATCAAGAGGGTTACTTACTACAATCACAATTGTGTTCGGCGAATATTTCAATATGTTTTCAGTCACACCACGAACTATTCCGGCGTTGGTTGAAATCAAATCATCGCGGCTCATACCGGGTTTGCGGGGAAGTCCGGAAGTGATTACAACTACATCGGAATTTTCAGTAGCAGCATAATCATTGGTCACACCCTTCACTCTTGTATTATACATGTTAACTGCTGCGGTTTGCCAGATGTCGAGTGCTTTCCCTTCAGCAATGCCTTCCTTGATATCAAGAAGAATAACTTCGTGTGCGTAGTCGCCCTGTGCAATCACATTTGCGCAGGTTGCTCCCACATTGCCTGCACCTATAACTGTAACTTTCATTTTTGAAATCTTATTTTTTTATGCGCGCAAATGTAGAAGGACAAATTATTCACAAAAGTTTTTCATGATGATAAAAATCAGTGGGTAAAATATTTTTGAACAACTGTCGTTTGGTTCACGATTTTTACCAACTCATGCAAAAAGCAATTACAACTTTTTTTTTACTGCTTTCAAGTTTAGTGTCATTCTCTCAAAATGGAGGACAACAAACATTTTTCTCACTCACTTTTCCCACTAATTCAAGAATAGGAGCCCTCGGAGGTCAAGACCTGGCGACATGGAATAATGAATGCGCATATTTTTTTCAGAACCCGGCTACGCTGGACAAACGAAACAGCAATAGCATTTTTTTTAACTATACTCCAATTTCAGGTCATGTTCAGAATTCAGTTTTTGGAATATCGCATACCGTTAAAAAAATCGGGAATTTAGGAGTAGGAATTCAGTTTCTTGATTATGGAATTTTTGAAAACACGAGCGAACAAGGGGTTGATTTAGGAGAAACATTTTATGCAAAGGATTTTGCCGCAAGCATTGGATATTCTAATTCTCTTACTGAAAAAATGAATTACGGAATCAGTTTGAAATATATTTATTCAAAAATTGAAACATATAAATCAGCCGGAATTGCAGCTGATGCCGGTTTGGTTTTTCAAGATACAGCTACAGGGATTACAGCAGGATTAGATTTAAAAAACATTGGAACTGTTCTCTCAGATTTCACTGAAACAGCAACAAGCAATCTGCCTTTTGACCTTCAATTTGGCATCAGCAAAAAATTAAGCCACACACCGTTCACCCTCTTTCTAAATCTTCATGATCTTTATAAGTTCGATATCAGATATCCGCGGACAGAAACCGAAACTCAATTGATAGTTGATTCAACAAACCTTAGGGTGAAAAAATATACAGTTGATAAAATTTTTCTTCACGCTAATTTCGGAATTCAAATTGATTTCGGAAAAAACCTGAAACTAAATGTTGGTTACAATCATCAACGAAGAGATGAACTTGGTTATTCAGTGAGAAAAGGAATGTCTGGTTTTTCTTTTGGAGTACAGATATCGATTAAAAAAATAAATCTCGGATACAGTTACGCAGTTTACAATATTTCCGGTGGGCAAAACAACCTGTCTTTCTCGCTGAACATAAATCAACTTGTTGGTGTAAGAAAAATGTGAATTACCAAACAGGAATACTTTGGGTAATTTAACGAAGGATCATACTTTCACGCCAATAAATTCTATTATTAGATGAAGAAACTAATCTTTTTATTCGCTTCATTATCTCTCTTCTCCTACACTTCATTTTCTCAAATTGTCATCAATGAGTATCAGTGCTCAAATTTTACCACTCAAAATGACAATTTCGGAAACCCAGAGGATTGGGTCGAGCTTTACAATACCACCGGTGCAGCTATTAACCTGAATGGATGGTATATGAGTGATAAATCTTCTAACCCTACTAAGTGGCAATTTACTGGTGGAAGTATTCCTGCAAACGGAAGAATAGTTGTTTGGTGCAGTAAGAACAATTTATCAGCAGCGCCTCCTTTCCATACTAATTTTTCTTTGACTCAAACTAAACCAGAAGAAATTGTTCTTTCAAACCCTTCCGCCTCAATTGTTGATCAGGTAACCTTAAATCCGACACAGCCGGATAATTCACGCGGAAGAACAACGGATGGTGCGGCCACATGGTCATTATTTACCACACCTACTTTCAATGCAGCTAATGCAGGAGCATCAGCTGATTACTGTGCTAAACCGGTTTTCAATCTTGCTCCGGGAAATTATGCAGGTGCGCAAAGCGTTACCCTGAGTTGCTCTACTCCTTCAACAAATATTTATTACACAACTGACGGAAGAGAACCAACCACTTCTTCTACACTTTACTCCGGTCCTATAAATGTTACAGTAACAACTCTTATTAAAGCCAAAGCCTTCAGTACCGTGGGAGCCCCTGCTTCTTTTACTGAAACAAATACTTACTTCATAAATCTTAACACAACACTGAATGTTGTTTCCCTCGGTTCTTATGACTGTGAGCAAATGGTTACTACCGGTTCACAATTCGGTCCGGATCCATATACGACTTATGAATACTTCACACCTTCAGGAAGTTTTATTTATGAAGTTGATGGAAACACTAATCCGCACGGAAATGATTCATGGGCTTACGATCAAAGAGGAGTTGATTTTGTGTGTGACGACAGATATGGAAACAATTACGCGATGCTCTATCCGATATTCGATCCAACGATTACTGATCGCGCAGAGTTTGATCGTGTGATATTGAAAGCGGCAGCGTCAGATAATTATCCGGGAAATCCTTCTAACTCTTGTCACATTCGCGATGCTTTTACCCAAACGCTTTCTCAGCGAGCAGATTTAGAAACTGATGAAAGAACAAATCATTCATGTATCGTTTATCTAAATGGAAAATATTGGGGCGTGTATGAAATCAGAGAAAGAATGAGTCATGCCGGGTATACGGATTATTACTACAACCAGGGTGCAGATGATATTGACTTGTTGAGATTCTGGGGTGGTGGAGTAGTTCAATATGGTTCAGATACCGGTTGGAGTAATCTTTATAGTTTTATAATGGCAAACAATCTAAATGTTCCTGCCAACTATTCTTATGTTGATTCAAAACTGAACATTAAAAATGTAATTGATTATACCATTTTAAATACATATGCTGTCAATTCAGATTGGATTGATTGGAATACAATGTGGTGGCGCGGAAGAAACCCAAATGGAGATAAAAAGAAATGGCGCTATGTATTGTGGGACGAAGACAATACCTGGGATCTTGGACAGAATTTTACCGGATGGCCCACTACTTCCTGGCAAGCCGATCCATGTGACCTTCAGACAAGCTATGCCAATGCCGGATATTGGGAAGCATCCATGGATATTCTTAACAAGTTGATGGCGGTTCCTTCATTCAAACAACAATACATAAATCGATATGCTGATTTGATGAACACTTGTTTATCATGTCCACAAACAATTGCATTGCTTGATTCTATGCTTGGTGTGATAGCTCCTGAAATGCCGAATCAAATTGCAAAATGGGGAGGAAGTATGGCTGCTTACAATCAGAATGTAGCGGACATGCACAACTTTGTTTCGAACAGATGCGCATACATTGACAGTGCTTTGATCGGATGTTACAACCTGACCGGACCATATGATATTACAGTAGATGTGTTTCCTCCCGGTTCAGGCGATGTTCAAATCAGTACTTTGACACCTGGCGTTTATCCGTGGACCGGAACATATTTCGGAGGAATAAATATCAAGCTTCAGGCAAAAGCAAAACCTACCTGGTATTTTGATCACTGGACTTTAGTTTCAAATACTCCTAACCCCTCCACAATTTCAGATACACTATTATTAGGACTTACATCAACGGACCAAATAGTTGCATACTTTGTTCAGGATTCTACACCTGGGCCTGTTGTGCCACCTACTCCAGTAGTAAATCATCCGGGTGTTCCAGCTCCCGGAGTTTTTGTTCCAACTAGTTTCACCCCGAATGGCGATGGGAAAAATGATTTTGTATTTGTGATGGATTACTTTAATAATCTTCATACTTTCAATTGGTCAATCTATGACCGCGCTGGAGAAAAAGTTTTCGAAACGAGTGACAAGAGCCGCGGTTGGGATGGAACATTTAATGGTTTGCCACTGAACACCCAGGTTTTGGTTTATCAAATAAAAGGTAGTATGCCAGATGGTCAACCCATTCTAATGAGTGGTGACATTACATTGCTTCGATAAGAAATATCTTTTGGCTATTAGCCAATGAAAATTGAGCCGCCGATTATTCTTATTAATCGGCGGTTTTTATTTTGGAAGATTTTTTTTCCTTAAAACAATTCAATTGCAAAAGAAATTCGGATTTCTTCTTTTGTTGAAATAGAATTTGTCAGTAAAAAAAGTTGATAACAGTAAATCATTTTG
>DMRR01000021.1:0-2352 GCA_003455275.1 Bacteroidota bacterium
GTATATGCTTATGTCGTAAAGGCCACATTTGTAAATAACGAGACTAAGGAATACAAAGGCAATGTCACTTTGCTGAGATAATATTTTTGGATCAAGGATTTAAGAGCCACTCTGATTTTTTCAGAGTGGCTTTTTTATTTCTTCTCTCCTACTATCAAATAATGATCGAAAAAAAATTCCTTTTTCAATTTTTCAATTTTCAATATCCTAATTCCTCTTGCAGTTAAGTGAGATGAATATTCTTTGAGATTAAATTGGTGAGGATGAAGAATATCTCCGGGGATCATACGGAATAAAAATCTGAAGAAAGAAAAATTATGTGCATCAATAGTGAGAACAATTAATCCTTTAGGTTTTAGAGAATGTATAAGCTTATCCAGCGCCAGATTGTACTCGTATACATGGTTAATTACATTCATGCAAAACACCACATCAAAAATATTTTCAAACTCAAAATCCTCGATCCGCTTTTCAAGAAATGTTACATACCTGTAATTACTTTGATCGAAAAAATTATGGTGTAGTCGATACTCTTTAAGCAAAGGATCACTTGCAGTTACTTTATAATTTTCAAGAGCCATAAATATTCCGGCAGGACCGCAACCGGCATCCAGCACACTGCAACTGTCAGTCAGATTTTTTCCCTTATCAATCAGTTGCACTTTCTCGAGTAGTTCTTTCCAATAATTTTTTTTCCATTTCAAATATTCCGGAGGGGATTTTTTTCTTAAATAATTATTCCACCACTTTTTTTCAAAGTACTGTGCTAACCTCCATCTCATGTTCGAATTATTATTTTTAAAATATTGGCCGCCTTCAGTCCCAATTTTTATTTCTGAAATCAATTCGGTTTGGTTATGTCTTAGGTTTGATTTCATCTCCGCATTACTTTTGTTTGCTCACAATGAAACAATATTTTAATCAAGGCGACAAAGTAACTCTCATTCACACAAAGGAGATTGCAACCGTGCGCCGCATTGCAAATGGAATGGTGTATGTTGATCTCGATGGAGATGAAATTCCTGTTTACACTGAAGATATTTCCCTTCTTCAGGCTGGGCATAAATCAGAACATCACCCGCGCAACAATAATCAGCCCGTTCAATTAAAACAGAAACAAAATGTTCCTGTAGAAAAAATTGTTTCACTTGAGAATGGCCTTTCCCTAGTGATGGAGCCTTTTACCAATCAGGAACAGAAAAATGCACTTTCAGTTTTTATTCATAATGGATTTGGGTTTGCAGTTCACTTCAGCATTCTCATTGATTTTGCCGATGGAAGCAGTTTGAATCACGAAGGTTTGCTCGCTGCAAAATCTAAGAAGCAACTTTTTTCATTCGAAGAAGATAAGCTGAATGAAAAGCCAAACATTTATCTCAGCACATGGAAAGTAAAAGGCGACGAGAATGAAACAGAGATGCGAATTCGTGCTACTTCGCATTTTAAGAAGAAGAGAAAATTCAGTGGGTTTGACAGCGAAGTTTTCGTTTATGAAATATTTATGGAATGGCCCGGAAGAAGAAGTGAAATAGAACGACACTCAATTTCGAAAGAAGAACTGAAGACGCTGATCGAACAAAATAAAATTTCAGAATATCAGCAATCAGCTGATATGAAAACCGGGGGCACTGAGGAAATTGATTTGCATGCCGGCTCCCTTGGAATTAATGAGCGCGAATTAAGCGCCGGTGAAATATTGAATAAGCAGCTTTCAGTGTTTAAGAATGTGCTGAATCGTGCTATGGTCAATAAGCGAGACCGGCTTATTGTAATTCACGGATATGGAAAAGGGAAACTTAAAAATGAAATAAGCAGGATATTGGATGAAGAGTATCCTTCGCTCATTTACAGAAATGAATATCACCATCGCTACGGTAATGGTGCATCATTTATTGATCTTTGAAATACCTGTTGCAGAAACAGAATTGTCGTCCCGAATTTATTTCGGGAAGGAAAGTCCGGACAGCATAGGGCACCGCACCATCTAACTGATGGGATTTAGTTACGCGAGTAATTGAAGACAGAAAGTGTCACAGAAAATAACCGTCCCGATGTAAAAATCGGGACAAGGGTGAAAACGGGAGGTAAGAGCTCACGAATCGTACAAGCAATTGTATGATTGGAAAAACCTTGCGGGCTGAAAGGTCAAATAAATTCCGCTCAGATGTTGCCCGCATCTCGCTTGCGAAAGCAAGAGGCGGAACGGGTTGACTGCTTGATCACGATTGTGAAATCGTGACCAGATAAATGACAATTGAGAAACAGAATCCGGCTTATTAATTTCTGCAACAAGTATTTCTTCATTCACATTATTTTTCTATCACCAGTTTCTGCTCGCTCATTTTTCCATCC
>DMRR01000021.1:2639-2800 GCA_003455275.1 Bacteroidota bacterium
AAGTTTTGAGCACACAGAAATAAATACCGGAGGGAAAGGATTTGAGATTGATGATTTCAGAATGAAGATTATTTGTTGAATGAAACATTTCTCTTCCCAACAAATCATAAATGGAAATTGAAAACACTGCTGACTGATTACTGCTCACTGTTAATTGATTT
>DMRR01000099.1:0-1492 GCA_003455275.1 Bacteroidota bacterium
TGAGATTTTTTTTCTTCTCAATATTTTCCAAATAATATTTTACAAGGTTGGTGCAGGTAACCTTGCCGCTCTTAATATCAGATTGGATTTTTGAAAGAGAAGAATAAAGAGGCATTCACTGAACCTCTCAATATTGAGAGGAGGTTTTATAGAAAATTATTTCGCTGGCAATTCCTTCTTCTCGTCGCCTTCCTTCATTCCTTTTTCTATCTCCTGTTCAACATTTGCCTTTGCATTGTTGAACTCCCGAACGCCTTTTCCAATACCGCGCATGAGTTCAGGAATTTTTTTTCCACCGAACAGAAGTACGATCACTAAAAAGATTAAAAACCACTCGCTGCCACCCGGCAAGCTGAGTAATAGAATGTGTGCCATTTGATTTTTTATTGAGGGGGTAAAAATAAACCATGATTTAAGATTTAGGAATTAAGATTTTCCTGAAAGTATTCTTTCAGAATAGATTTCTTTGCCACCGAAGAAGAGGTTTTATATTTCATCTTCAGATTTTCAGCGAAACAATGAGTTCCTTTAAAAAAAAATAATTGTAACGAATAAATCTTCAAATTGACTAATCAGCAGCTATGCCCGATAAATCAACTCTCGATGTAGTTCTTACTCCCAATCTGCTTACGCTTTATCCATTGCAAGGGAAGGTGGTAGTAGTGATAGATGTGCTTCGTGCAACAACCACTATGACCGTTGCACTTGATCAGGGCGCTGCGAAAGTTATTCCTGTTGAAAGTATTGAAGAATGCCTATCATACAAGGATAAACCGAACCACATACTTGCCGGAGAGCGCGGCGGACAAAAAGTAGAAGGATTCAATTATGGGAATTCTCCCTTTGAGTTTATGGATGGTGTCGTGAATGGAAAAACATTGGTTCTGACAACCACAAACGGAACCCGCGCCATCACAATGGCAAGCTCAGCGAAGGAAGTTCTTATCGGTGGCTTCCTGAATTTTTCTGCACTCACTCGCTGGCTCATCAATGAAAGCAGTGACACAATACTGCTATGTAGCGGATGGCGCGACAAATTCAATTTGGAAGACACAATTTTTGCTGGTGCTGTAATTCATCATTTGAAAGAATATTTTTTGGTTGACAGTGACTCTGCTTTTGCTGCAGAAAAACTTTATTTGAATTCCAGAAGAAATATGCTGCACTTTATGAAACAATCATCGCATTACAGGAGGCTGGCGCGGTTTGGAGTGGTGAATGATATTAAGTACTGTTTGCGACCGGACTTAACTAATGTGGTTCCTATTCTTAAGAATGGTGCTTTGGTGAGGGCGGATGTAACAAAGGACATGGTGTGATAGGTTATTAGTTGATTCGTTATTTGTTATTAGTAAATACAGATAAGAGAAAAGTTATTTGTTGAATAGTTGGATTCGTTATTAGTAAATGAAAATTTCTGAATGAAAATATTGTTGCTTGGAAGTGGTGGTCGTGAACATGCTTTTGCCAGAAGCATTTCGAAAAGCAAATT
>DMRR01000099.1:1852-3038 GCA_003455275.1 Bacteroidota bacterium
GTGACTGATTTTGAGGCAATAAAAAAATTCTGCCTTGAAGAGAAAATTGAACTGGTTGTGGTAGGTCCTGAAGACCCATTGGTGAAAGGCATTTATGATTTCTTCATTGCCGATGATGTACTGAAAAAAATTCCAGTTATCGGTCCTTCGAAAAATGCAGCGCAGCTGGAGGGAAGCAAAGCATTCGCTAAAGAATTCATGAAAAGAAATAATATTCCTACTGCTGCTTATGAGGCTTTCAATTCAAATTCAATTGAAGAAGGAGTAAAATTCATTCGCTCACTTTCTGTTCCTGTGGTTTTGAAGGCAGATGGACTTGCTGCCGGGAAAGGAGTTTTGATTTGTCAGACACATGTTGAAGCAGAAGAAGAATTCCGAAACATGCTCAATGGAAAATTCGGGAAGGCGAGTGAGCGTGTGGTGGTGGAAGAGTTTCTACATGGAATTGAAATGAGTGTGTTCGTTCTCACTGATGGAAAAAATTATTTACTGCTTCCCACTGCAAAAGATTACAAGCGCGTAGGCGAAGGCGACACAGGATTGAATACCGGCGGCATGGGCGCTGTATCTCCTGTTCCGTTTGCTGATGATGAGCTGATGAAAAAAGTAGAAGAGCGAATGATTGTTCCGACCATCAGCGGATTGCTAAAAGAAAATTTGACTTACTGCGGTTTCATTTATTTCGGGCTGATGATTGTGAATGGAAATCCGTTTATGATTGAATACAACTGCCGCATGGGCGATCCTGAAACCGAAGCTGTGATTCCAAGAATTGAAACCGACCTCGTAGAACTGTTTGTTGCAGTGGCGCAGAAAAAATTAGGAGAGAAAAAAATTTCCATCACTCCAAAACATGCTGCCACAATTGTTCTGACATCCCGTGGTTACCCAGGAGATTTTCAAAAAGGAAAAACAATTTCAGGAAATGAAAATGTAAGTGAAAGCATAGTGTTTCATGCAGGAACAATTGCGAAAGACAACACACTCCAAACTTCCGGCGGAAGAGTGATTGCAGTTACTTCACTTGCCGGAACATTACAAGAAGCAATAGAAATTTCTAACCGCAGCGCACAGCAAATTCAATTCGAAGGAAAATATTTCAGAAGAGATATTGGGTTCGATGTTCTTAACAAAAAATAAAAAATGGAATTACTTCACTCACTCATTGATTTTATCCTGCACATTG
>DMRR01000064.1:0-126 GCA_003455275.1 Bacteroidota bacterium
TTCCCACCCAAAAATTCAAAGGACAAACTGTAACATCTGTAGCAGAATTCCAGAAAAGAGTTTGCTGATAATAGGAAGGCATCAACGAAGAATAGTTGGCAGCCCCCGTATCGGCAGCAGCTTTTA
>DMRR01000064.1:479-4386 GCA_003455275.1 Bacteroidota bacterium
ATTATTGAATGAAAAATATCCTGAGTCTGCAGGGGTAAGTTCCTGCATCATTACAAGGCTTAGCATTTGTGATGCAGAATCATATTGAATTAAATAAACTTCAGCATAGTCTATTAACGATCCGTTTCCGGTTACAAATCCGTCGATACTGCAATTCATAGCAGCAGGTCCTACCAATATATTCTGACAATAAGTATCCTGGCAGCCAGTTGAAGAATCGCCAACAGTTATACAAACCGGGTAAGTTCCAGCTGATATATAAGTGTGCGAAGCGCTTCCAACCATGGCGTTAGAACTTGTGCCATCGCCCCAGCTCCAATATGCATAATTATAGTTGCCGGTTGAAGTGTTGTTGCAGTTGATGGTGTAACCGTTTCCGGTGAAGATGAAATCAGCGTGGCAAACTGAACTGATATTTCCCGCCACAATTGAGTCGCAGTAAGTATTGCTGCAGCCAGTTGTTGAGTCACTCACAGTGAGACACACTGTGTAAACTCCGGCTGAGTTGTAGGTGTGTGATGGATTCATTTGAGTTGAGACTGTGCCGTCGCCAAAATCCCACAGGTAGCTTGTATAGATTGCTGAATTGTTAATGAACCAAACTGTGTTGGTTCCATTGGATGTAGTGCTGAAGGTTGCATCACAAGTAAATGAAGGAATTAATACATAGTGACAGTATGTGTTAGTACAGCCTCCGCCATCAGCTGTGGTTAAGCAAACCAAAAAATATCCTGAAGAGGCGTAAATGTGAACCGGATTTTGAATTGTAGAAGTAGCACCATCGCCGAAATCCCAAAACCAGGATGTTACGGTGGCAGATGAAGCATCTGTGAAAGTTACCGTACTATCAACTGTAGTTGAGGTGAATGAAGCATAACATGAACTTGCCGAATTCAAATAAATACTATCACAAGTTGTGCTGGTGCATCCATTTAATGTGTCAGTGATAGTAAGGCATACAACCCATGGTCCTGAGCCATTGTATTGTACAACAGGGTTGGGCAAATTGGAGCCGGTGCCATTTCCGAAAGACCACTGTGTTGAATATCCGTTTGCAGAATATGAACTGTCCCAGAATTGAACTGTTGAACCGGATGCAGAAAATTGAAAGCCTGCACCACAGCTAAACTGTGCTGATGAATTCAATGAGATGATAGATAAAAGAGATAGCATTGTTATAAACAATGATCCTTTTGGCAGTGAGATTTTCATTTGAGTTTTCATGATATTGTAGAGGTTAAAATTATTGTTTTAAATCTGTTAGAATCTCTGGTTAGTTACACGAGTTATTGTTTTTGAAAAGTTGGGTGACCTAGAAATTATAACGAAGCGTGAGGTTTGCACCAGTTCCTTTAAATCTTTTTTCAGATGAATATTCTTTCATCAATGTATTACTCAGATTCTCGAAGTATTGAATTGAAAAAACAGTTTCAATATGTTTTGAAACCGGAGCGCAAATACCTGCATTCAATTTGTAACTGAAAACAGTTTTCCGGATTAATCCCTGGTCATAAGGATTTTCTAAATCAGTTACCGTCTTATTGATGTAGTATGAATTCCATTTTAGCGGGAATGCTGCAGAGGCGCCAAGCCCGAATTCAATTCTCCATGATTTTAATGGGAAAGAATAATTTACACAGATTGGAATGCCTAGATATGTATTGACAGATTTTCCATTTCGTGATGCAACCAGATTATTTTGTTGAATGTGGGTTTGGGTTGTGTCATAGTTTCCTGCACTGCCTTGCAACATGAAACATTGCCCGCGATTATCGTATTCAATGTCTTCGCTCAGTCGCATTAAATCAAACCCGGATCTGAATTGAAAACGCTTTGCTGACATCCCGAGATACAAATTGTAATTTGTTGTACCGCCGCCTTTTTTTTCTTCGCTCAATCTTCTTGACGCATAGTAGTTGTTTGAATCAACTGAAAATATTTGAGCACTGTTCAGGTAACTCACGCCTCCTTCAACAAACCATTTTATTTTCTTTTGAAGAGTTGAAGGCGGCTGATTTGTAAGAGTTGAAATCTGCTTGTTTACAACTGGAGTAGAATCAGGTATAGCTTGGATTTGAGATATGCCATCATTGTTTTTATCGGGGCTCGGTGGCGAGGATTGGACAATGCCCGGTTTTGTTTTTTCAAGAGATGAATCTGTGATTCCGTTTGACTCAGGTGTGGTTGGGTTTTGGTGGCTGATTGTTGATTGTTGATTGCTGATTTCATTTTCAGTTTCAATTATTTTTTCACCGGCTTGATTTTCATTTCCAACTATTATCCCGCTCTTACCAAAATTATTTTGAGTCTCTGATTTTTTTATTGATGAAGCATCGGAGCTGGGCAAATTCTGGGCTGAAGCAGTTTGGTTCTTTATTGAATGGTTTTGAGGTAATGAATTCTTGTCCGAATAATATTTTGTTTTATTGTTTGAATTAGAAGGAACAGTTGTTGTTGATGCTTGATTAGATGCTGAAGAAATTTCAGCCGAACCAGTTGGTGCTGCTGCAGAATTATTTTCAGCAGAGAGACTACCTGAATTCTGTAATTCAGAATTCATAACCGACTCACTTTTATTTTCCGAAGACTGTACATTTTGTGCTGTTACAGTATGGCGGCCCGTATTTCCATTGAAGAAAAGGAAGTAAGAACCGGCACTACCGCCGAGCAAAAGCAAGCCCAGCAATAACCACAGCATATACCTGCGGTTCGGTTTTTTTTCTAATTGGTCTTCAATCTCCATCCACAATGAATCATCGGGCACCAGCTGTTCTTCATTCAGCTTACGCCGGAACAATTCATCTAATGGATTTCTTTTTTCATTTTCCATCAGACTTTTTCAGTTTTAAAAGTTCCACTTAATTGTTTCAATAATCTTTTTCGCGCATCACTCACATGCCACTTACTTGTGTTTTCGCTGATGCCAAGCATCACGGCGATTTCTTTATGTGTATAATCATCAATTGCAAAAAGTGCAAACACTTTCCGGGTTGCTTCAGGCAACTGATTCAGCATGCTGAGCGCCTGATCGGTGCTCATTTGCTTTTCGTATTCATTAAAGTCCGCCTCGTTTTTGTAATCAAGTTTTTCATTCTCTACAAACTGATGATGCTCTTTAAAGCTTGAATGCCTCCGGTGCTCATCAATGATAGAATTGATCATCACCCTTGAAATCCATGATTCAAAAGGAATGTGTTGCTGATACTTGTCGAGGTTATTCAGGATTTTCAGAAAACCAATTGTAAATAACTCGCGCGCCTCTTCGCTGTTGCGTGCGTAGCGGCGGCAGATATTCATGAGTCGGGTATAGGTTTGCTTGTAAAGCATGTTTTGTGCTCTTCTGTCCTGTTGAATACAGGAGTTTATGAGTTCGCTATTTACCTTTTGTTCCGTCATTCATTCATTTCGCAAACACAGTTGTAATGAGCCGTTCACCGAATTTCACTGTGATAAAATAATTTCCGGATGATAGACCGCTTAGATCAAGCGGATAAGTATTGCTTCCTTCAATTGCGCTTCGTCGGAAAAATTTTACCTCTTCGCCAATCGTGTTAAAGATTCTTATGTCGTAATACTTTTCTTCATCTGAAAATAAATACAGAAATGGAAAATCACCTGCAGGATTCGGATAAACCGAGATAGAATTAGAAGGAAGAACTGACTGATGTGTTGCAGTTCCGGGCAGGCCAACTTTCAGATTAAATCCTGAATTTCCTTCTGATCTTGTCACCGGGTTGCCATTTGAATCAAACCCGATCTGACGACAAAAATTACATATTAGGGTTCCTCCAATAGAATCAAATGCCTGAATGCATACATCGTATAATGCGTTTTGATTGTAAGTATGAGTAGGAAATATCTGAGTGCTGGTATCACCATCTCCGAAATTCCAAATAACAAAATGATT
>DMRR01000064.1:4735-12374 GCA_003455275.1 Bacteroidota bacterium
TTCAAAAGAAACATTGCAGGTATCGGGCACAGGATTGGTTGGGCAGAAGTCAGAATTCCAGGTGAATTGATAATTAGTTGTATCAGGAAAAAAAGTTGTGTCATTTAGAACATTGGTGCAATTCAGGAATTCACAGCGGCAGGAATCAATCGGGAAAAAAGTTTGAAATAGAACACTCAAGTTCCCGTTTTGATCAGTGGAATGAGATGTATCTGAAACCACGCCCGCTCCGGAAGAATCGGGATAAATAACTGTGATGGGTACCGGTGTATTCGTATTCGAAAGCTGAATTGTGAGAGAGTAAGTAAAAAACTGAGCGCTCACTTTGTGTTCCAGACAAAAGAGTAACAGCAGCAGCGGAAGAATCTTTTTCATCAAAAAAATTTTTATCTAATAAACTGTCACTCAGCTAAACGAAACCAACCGGTTGAATAGTTGGGTGAGCAGAATAATTTTTGTAAATAAAATACAGCCGGTTTCCCTGAGAATATTTCCGGGATAAGAATCTGACTATCTCAAAAATCAGTGCTTGAAATGCCGGGTTCCTGTAAAAACCATTGACATATTATGCAAGTCGCAATAATCAATGCTATCCTTATCTTTTACAGAACCCCCTGGTTGAATAACGGCAGTAATTCCTGCTTCATTTGCTATCTGCACGCAATCAGGAAACGGGAAAAATGCATCCGACGCCATAACTGCATTTTGTAAATCGAAACCAAAATTCTTTGCTTTTGCAATTGCCTGCCTCAGTGCATCCACGCGCGAGGTTTGTCCGCATCCCATTCCAAGCAATTGTTTGTTGCGCGCTAGCACAATAGTATTTGACTTCAAATTTTTGCAAACCTTTGAAGCAAATTCCAAATCGCTTAATTGATTTTTCTCCGGAGATTTTTTGGTGACAGTTTTAAAATTCTCCGCCTTGTCTGTTACAGCATCTTGATCCTGCTCAATTACTCCATTCAATAAGCTTTTGAAATTTTTTCCTTCAGCAAGATTTTTTTTCTGAATCAAAATCATCCGGTTCTTTTTTGATTTCAGAATTTCAAGCGCGTCAGAATCATAACCAGGTGCAATTAAAATTTCCAGAAACAATTCATTCACAAGAGCTGCCGTTGCTGCATCAATTTTTCTGTTCGTAATAATCACTCCACCGAAGGCACTCACCGGATCGCCTGCCAGTGCTTTCTTCCATGCTTCCTTCAAATCATTATCGCTCGCCACACCACAGGCATTGGTGTGTTTTATCACTGCGAAAGTTGGTTCATCAAATTCGCGAATCAATTCCATAGCCGCATCAACATCTACAAGGTTATTGTATGATAGTTCTTTTCCGTGGAGCTGTTCGAGAAGTTCATTCAACTCACCATAAAATACTCCATGCTGATGCGGATTTTCTCCATAGCGAAGCGTACGCGAGCTGTGAATACTTTTTTTGAAAACAGGCAAACAGGCAGTCTTATTGAAGTAATTGAAAATCGCTGCGTCATAATTTGAAGTAACAGCAAAAGCTTTTGAAGCAAAATGTTGCCGTTCCGAAATTTCTGTTGCGCAATTATTTCTGTTAAGTGTTTCAAGAAGAGATGGGTAATCATTTCGCGATGCGCAGATCAATACATCGTTGAAATTTTTTGCCGCGGCACGAATGAGTGAGATTCCCCCGATATCAATCTTCTCAATAATCTCTTCTTCATCTTCACTCTTTGCCACTGTTTCTTCAAAAGGATACAAGTCCACGATCACGAGATCAATAGTTTCAATTTGATGTTGTGCCAGTTCCACCCAATCCACTTCATTATTTCTTCTTGCCAATATTCCTCCGAAGATGTGCGGGTCAAGTGTTTTCACTCTTCCACCCAGAATAGCAGGAAAGCCGGTAATGCTTTCCACTTTTATACAAGGAATATTCAATGAAGAAATAAAATCATAAGTGCCGCCGGTGGAAATGAGTTTCACCCCGCATTCGTGCAGCTTGCGAACAATGGGTTCAAGGTTGTCTTTATAGTAAACTGAAATGAGTGCTGACTTTATCTTAGTGAGTGGCGACATAATTTTTTTTGGCTTGTCCCGATTTTTCGGGAAGAGCCGCAAATGTAATTTCATGAATCAGCGATGAAAGAGATGCAGGTGTGTTGTGAATAAATAATGAGGAAAGACGGAAGACCAGAGGCCGAAGGCGGAGGTTTATTTGCAGCGAAAATGAATTTAAAGTATCAGCACATTTTCTTCGACCTGGATCATACGCTGTGGGATTTTGAAACCAACTCTTTTCATTCTCTTCAGGATTTATTCAAAATGTTTTCGCTTGCTGATTTTGTCCCGGATGAAAAAACTTTTATTGACCGGTATCATTTTCATAATGACATTTACTGGGATCAATTCAGAAAGGGAGAGATTACACGAGAAGTTTTGCGGGCGGTTCGTTTCCGCACAACGCTGGCAGAGTTTGGAATCGTAAATGAAGAATTGGTAAAGCAGCTTTCTGTTTCATATCTGGAAATCCTTCCTACAAAAACTTTCCTCTTTCACGATACAATTGATGTACTGGAATATCTGAAAAAAAAATATTCGCTGCACATTATCACCAATGGATTTGAAGAAGTTCAGTTTAAAAAAATCCGCAACACCGATATTGAAAAATATTTCCACCACATCATTACATCCGAAGCAGCTGGTAGCCAGAAACCGGAAGCAGCAATTTTTAAATATGCCATGCAACTGACAAACGCCTCAGTGCTGAAAAGCATTTTTATTGGCGACAGCATTGAAGCCGACATCAACGGAGCAAAAGCTGTGGGGATGGATTATGCTTATTACAATCCGAAAAAAACTCCTCATGAAGAAAAGCTGATGAAGGAAATTTTTTCTCTCAGTGAGTTGAAAGAGTTTCTGTGAAACGAAAACAGCCCTCAGAAATCTGAAGGCTGTTTTTATTGTCACGCTGAGCTTGTCGAAGCGCTATCCTTCGACAAGCTCAGGATGACAGCATGAAGAATTTAATTTCTCCTGTTCAACATACTGAGGTAGTAAAGCAGTGTTGCAATAGACGCTAACGCCGCAATCACATAAGTTGAGGCAGCCCACTTCAAACCATTCGCGGCTTTGTCGTGAGTTTCCTTGCCCATAATGTTGGCGCGGTCTAACCATGCGAGGGCGCGGCGACTTGCATCAAACTCGACAGGCAATGTGATTACACTGAACAGAGTAGTAACCGCAAAAAGGCAAACCCCAATTACAAGCAACATTGGGAATGCCTTGATCATAATTACACCAAGAAATAAAATCCACTGTACCCATTGTGAAGCAAAACTCACAGCCGGAACCATCGCGCTTCGCATGCTGAGCCAGGTGTAGGCTGTAGCGTGCTGTACCGCATGCCCGCATTCATGTGATGCAATTGCAGCAGCGGCTACACTTCTGCCATGATAAACATCTGTAGAAAGATTCACGGTTTTGTTCGCAGGATTGTAGTGATCGGTAAGCTGACCTTCCACGCAGGTGATTTGCACATCATTGATACCATAATCGCGGAGCATTTTTTCTGCAACTTCTTTTCCGCTCATTCCGCTTTCAATTGGAATTTGAGAATATTCAGCCATGCGGCGCTTGAGCATGCCGCCAACTATTAATCCAATTACTAAAAAAATGATTGAGAGAAAAATGAAACCGGGGTAATACATGTTTGTTTAAATTTTTTTTTGATTGTGCTCGGCAAATGTAGTGCCTCAGAATTTCGACGATTATTTACTGACTTTATTGCATTCCTTAACGCTAAAGTTGTCATTATTTTCAATTAGTCATTTTCCTTATTTGAAAATTGTTATTCTGTTTAGCTGTAAAAAAATGCGAATCATTAGGGGATAAAAAAAATTCATTTAGAACCTTGTGTGCATCCTGTTATTTTTTCATGAGTAAGTCAATCGTTGATTTCAAATCTTCTACTTCTATAATTAATTTATTGTAATGCTCATCGTGCAACTCGATCACAACGCATTTTTTAGAATCAGATATATCGCAGAAAATAATACCATCTTTTACAAAATAAGTTCCGGCAGTTATCAGGCCGGGAATATTGGTGCCGGGTAATCTTAACCCCCAAATCCAATTCATGTTTTCTTCATTTGGATAAACTTTTGAAATGTGCTCAACTGGGATAGTGATTTGACTTTTGAAAGCCCATAGTTTATGAAGTCCCTGCACTTCAAAAACAAAATTGCCTTGTTCTTTTTTTACTGTTACCATTTTATTTTTTGTTAAAGCGTTGTAAAATTTTACATCAATATCAAACAGAAATTTTACATTCTTTCCTGGTGTTGAACTGTTTTAAAAAAAAGATGATGTGTTAAATGATTAAAAGAATACTTCAATAGGAGTTGAGAGTTCTTTGATTGAAATTGTTTCGCAATACTACTATCATTTCTTCACCACAATCTTTCTCTGAAAAATATCGCCATTGCAGGTCACCCGAAGAAAATATATTCCATCGGCAACATCAGAAAGATGAAGGGAAATTTTTTTCTGACCGAAAGATTTTGTTTCCAGAATTTTTTCTCCGAGAAGGTTTAGCACTTCAACCATTTCGGACGAACATGAATTTGAAAACTCAAGTGAAAAATTTCCATCGCTTGGATTCGGAATTATTTCGAAAGAAAAATTATTATCAACAAAATTATACAATGATGAGGATGGTTCTGCAATACACACTGCATTTAGCACCATTGTGTCATTTTCGCATCCATTGCAATCCGTCACAATCATAACAATATTAAAGCACCCAGTATCAATGTAAATATGAATAGGATTTGCGAGAGAAGAGGATGCTGCATCGCCAAAATCCCATTGATAGGAGAGTTGACAGGTTGTTTGAGAACACGAAGAATTAAAGTCGACGATTGTAGGAACAATACCAAAAGAAGGCATCGCTATAAAGCAAGCCGAAGGATTACAATGTATTACCACAGTTTGTGTTATTGAAATAGTTCCATTGATTGTAAGAGTCACATTGTAGGTTCCACAAGTTGTAAAATTTACTAAACCCGGATTTTGCTGATTCGAAGTTTGAGGTACCGCCCCTGCTCCAAAATTCCAACTCCAACTTGTGGGGGCGGGACTACCTGTATAACCTCCTATAAAAATTAAAGTGGCTGGTGCGCAAACCGGAGTTCCAGCGCCTGCAGCTGGAAACCAATTGAAGTTGGGTGTTTGTGCAAATAATTTTTCAGAGAAGAAAAACGCTATCAAAAACAGAAGTAAATTTTTTTTACTCATAAACTTCTTCTTGAATTTGAATTCGTAATCCTTCGGTTTCATAAGCAAAATATTTTCTTCCCGAAAGTTAAAGAAATGTTTTTGACTTTCTCGAAAATAAAAAAGGCGCCCCGAAAAATATCGGGACGCCTTTCATTTTTTATAGAGTTGGTATTACAGCCATGAGCCACTAACCACCAACCACTAACTAAACCGCCAACTTCTGCTTAGTGCCTTCGAAAACTTCGCCGCCACAGCTATCCATTGATGCTCCGGTAGAAGACGCAAGCACATTGACTTCGCCACGCACGCGCAGCACACCCATCAAGCCCATAATAATTGCTTCCTTAAATTTTATTGTAGCTGCATCGGGCACCACTAACTGAACCGGTGAGTGTTCAATAATTCTTTCAATCAAAAATTTATTAAACGCTCCGCCGCCGGTTACCAGCATCTGGTGTCCGCCGTCTTTCGAAATGTTTTCATTTGTCATGGCGGTGTTCAGGTCTTTTCCAATTTGCATTGCAATATGTTCTACTGCAGTTGCGAGTTTATCTTCATTAGAGATTCTGTATTTGCGAAACATCGGCATAAAAACTTTTGTTACCCATCCGCCGCCGAGAGATTTCGGATAAATTTTTTCGTAATACCACTGTGTGTTCAGATCATTTAACAATTCCTGATGAACATTTCCTTCGCGTGCAATTCCGCCATCCTTATCCACTTCCAAATCCATTTCGGCCGCAAGCATATTAAGCACCATGTTGCAACCGCTTACATCCCAGCCGAGAACTCTTCCGTCATCAAGTTTCAAAGAGAGATTGGAAATACCACCGAGGTTCAGGCAGAATTTGAATCCACCATAAAGCAACTTGTCGCCGATCGGAGCTATAGGAGTTCCTTGTCCGTTAAGTGCAACATCAGTGGTTCTGAAATTGCAAACAACAGGAAGACCGGTTTCGGCGGCAATGGAAGCACCGTCGCCTATCTGGCTTGTCATCTGATTTTCGGGTTGGTGAAAAACCGTTTGACCGTGAGAGGCAATAAAGTCAATCTTTCCATCAAGGGCGCGCTCTTCAATAAACTTGCGGGCTGTTTCTCCAAGGAAGTGGCCGAAAAAAACATCTGTTTTCAGGTATGTAACCGCATTTTGAAGCACCAGGCTTTGGAGGCGCAATTTCCATTTCTGCGGCATAGGAATACAATCTGCCACTTCGATTTTGTAAGTGAATGCACCGTTGTTTTCTTCAAACACACAGTAGGCAATGTCAACACCATCCATTGATGTTCCGGTCATCATGCTCAATACACGATATTGTTTCATGGTAATAAGAATTTATTTGAGTGTAAAAAAATGTTTATCGTATCAGGCTTTCGATAATCAGTAAAAGTTTCGGGTTGATATGAAAGCGGGTCAAATGTATAAGCACCCTATAGAGAGAGCAAAATTTTATTTGTGAAAGGTAAAAAAATTACCAGCAGATTATTACCGAAGCAGTGTGATGTTACCTTTTTTTTCGATGATGTCTTCGTCAAAAGTTTGTGCATGGATATAATAAACATAAACTCCGGCAGCACATTCGCGGCCATCTGGTGCAGTACCTTCCCATGGAGTTTGGTCAGATTCGTTAAAGGAATAAACTACTTGCCCCCATCGGTTAAAAATTTTAAAGTCAACTATCTGCTTGATTCCTTTCGTAAAATAGACAAAGAAATCATTTGTGCCATCGAGATTTGGAGTGAAGGCATTCGGAAGAAATAGTTCATGAATGTGAGTAACATTTACAATAACAGAATCATTTGCCGAACAGCCAAACTCATTTGTTACAGTAAGAACATATGTTACAGTATGAAGCGGTGTTGCTGATGGAGAAGCATAAGTTGGATCGCTGAGGTTATATGGAGGCGTCCACAGATAAGTTCCGCCGCCGCTTCCATTTAGAAAAAAAGTTTCGCCTTGATTTATAGTTCCGCTGTCACCTGCTTCCGGAATTGGCGCCGGCTTTACCAAAACAATTACAGTATCTAAATCGAAACATGATCCGATGAATGATGTAACAGTGAAGGTTGTATTCAATGTTGGATGAACAAAAGTTTGTTCCTGATCCGGTGTTGAGCACAAATTATTTGGTTCCCATTGGTAGTAAACAGCATTGGAAGAAGAGAGCAGAAGCGGTTGGTTCTCGCAGATAACTGTATCAGGCCCGGCCGAAGCAATAACTGTGTCTACCACCAGAATGATGGCTGAATCAATATTCACGCATCCATGAATATCAGTTACAGTTACAGTGTAGGTTGTATTCAAATCGGGCTGTGCTATCGGTTGTGCAATACCGGAGTTATTGAGGTTGTAGTTGGGCGCCCAAGCATAGTTCACACCACCTTCGGAATA
>DMRR01000114.1 GCA_003455275.1 Bacteroidota bacterium
TACTTCAGCACCGAAAATGATAGCATTAAGGATTTGGTATTGCTAAGCCGTTCGGCAATTTTTATTTATGAAAAAAAATATCTTGAGGCGTTGCAGGAACTATTCAATACCTCAGACGATAAAAATATTTTGAGAACTAAAAATATTTATCTCGCAACGGCATATTATGGATTGAATCGGTTTTCGGAATCTGAGGATGCCCTTCTCAAAATTGAAAATGATTCTTTAGTGAGAAATAATCTTCATAAATTATTTTCGAAAGCTATCAGGGTTCAAAAAAGAAATCCAAAAACCGCCCGGATTCTTTCAATGATGCTTCCGGGCCTTGGCCAGTTTTACAGCGGCGATATAAGAGACGGAATCAACTCACTTCTTATTACAAGTGCATTTATGTATTTGACTTTAAATACGGCAATTCAATATTCATTACTTGAAGCCACATCAGTTTTACCGTGGTTCTCCCGATATTACATGGGTGGTTTTAAACGCGCAGAATCAATTGCTGTCAATCGAATAGAAGAGAAGCAATATTTGTTGTTCACGCAGATTATGAAACTTGTTCGTGACAATTAATGAACTTGACATCTAATTAATTTCAGATCCTCGAGCAAAAAAAACTTTGAAAATCTGTTGAAGAAAAAACAGAAATATTTCTTTCTGCAAAAACCTTAATTGCAAAAATTATAGCGCAGGCCTAAGGCAATTCCGGAATTAAAAAGATGAGGACTGCTGAATGGAGAAAAATGTTGATTGTCCATAAAGACATTGTTGCTGAAGGAGACACTTGCTGTTTGGGTGACAGCCCAGTGTTTACTGAGAGAAATATTTAAACCAATACCAGCATCAGTTGCAACAATATTCTTCTTCAATTTTGAACCTACTGAAACTTCGTTTAAAGTTTCAGAAACATTTGTAATTCTACCATAATGTCCGCCGGCAAACACTGAAAATCCAATAGAAGATTTTATTAATCCAGACCACTTGCTCATATTGTAAACAACACGAACAGGGATTTCAGTATAAGTGATTGAAATTTCTTTCAGGCTTGTTTCCATTCTTGTTCCATTGCTCCTTGCATAATTAGCAAAAGAATATTTTTCTCCTTCGTGCGAAAAAATATTGCAACCGAGTTCAAATGAAAAATTCCGGTTTAAATTATAACCTGCCTTGATCATAACTGTACTTCCTGTCTTTAATCTGTTTTCATAATTAAGAAATGAACTGGCGGTACTGTCAAGGAAAGAAGTGCTATGAATTCCGTAAGAGCATTCAACATAAAATTTAGGGCATTCTTTTTTTGGGAAACAGTTTTTAACCGGGTTGCTATTCATAGATAATAAAAATTCATGAGTCAATAAACTTTCATTATCTGAACTAAAAACTATTTTACGGGAAGAAGCAATCGGCAAAATTTCATTCTCAAATTTTGAAATAATATTTCCGATAAGATTATCTGAGATCAAGACTTTTTGGTGAATACCGGGGTTCAAATCCTTATTCGGCAAAGAAGAAGTGGCTTGAAAATTATTTTTAGAATCAGAAACAATCCTGTTATCAGTTTTGGAATTTACATTTTGAGATAACTCCCTGAGCGAACCCTCAGTTGTAAAAATTCTTTTTCTGGTAGCAACCGGATCAACAATCGCTGTCAGAGCAATCGCAATGATTATTATTCCGCTTATCACAAAACCAATTATGCGCCGGCGCTTATGAGCAATAGCAGAAGCTTCGCGATCTAACTCAGCAGAAATGCGATACCACACGCGCTTGCGTGGCTCTACCCGCATTTTGCCCAGCTTGTTGCGAAAGGCACTGTCAGTGGAATGATCAGAGAACTGCTGCTGCATATTGAATTTTATTCTGCTGCGCAACCATTTTTTGTAATAGTGCACGCGCTCTAGCTAATTGTGATTTTGATGTTCCTTCGTTAATTCCAAGCATCTCGGCAATTTCTTTGTGCGCATATCCTTCAATCGCATAAAGGTTAAACACTGTGCGGTAACCTGTGCTCAGGCTTTGAATTAATTTCAATAAATCTTCGGCAGCCAATTCGCTGAAACTATCACGCTGAACCATATTAAGCGGTGTGGTTTCAATTTCAAGTGCCTGATTCATCATCTTATTTCTGCGTAGCCATTCGATAGATGTATTTACAAAAATTCTTTTCATCCAGCCTTCAAATGATCCTTCATTTCTAAAATTCTTCAAGTTGTTAAAAACCTTAATGAATCCTTCCTGTAAAATATCTTCGGCCTGATAGTAATCACAGCCATAGCGAAGACAGATGGAAAACATGGTTGAACCATATTGGTTGTATAGCGACTCTTGATATTTTCTTTCGCCCCGAAGACAACCGGCAATAAGTTCCTGGTCGTTGTAATGATATTTAATCCGGAATTTCATTAAAAGATTTTTTACAGAGATAAAAGTAAGGAAAACAGTTGCATCAGAAAAAAAGTTATCAATCGTTTAAATAGAATTGAACACGGAAACAAACGCGATTGTTAAATAGATATTGTTCATCAGGGCAGTAATTGGCGTTCACTTAAACCATCTCCTGTAGTATTCAATTACATTTGTCGCCATAAAAAAATAATTAGTGTTCAGAGAATTAGGATTAAACGATAACCTTATACAGGCAATAGAAGCCCTTGGATTTGAAACTCCAACCCCAATTCAGGAAAAAGCAATTCCGGTTCTGCTAAGCGGAACCAAAGATTTTATTGGGCTTGCTCAAACCGGAACAGGAAAGACCGCAGCATTTGGATTGCCTTTATTGCAGTTGATAGATGCTTCGCAAAAAACCGCTCAGGCATTGGTGGTGTGTCCCACGCGTGAATTGTGCATGCAAATAGTCGAAGACATGAGAGATTTCAAAAAATTCTCTCCCGGAATTTATACAGTAGCGGTTTACGGAGGTTCATCTATCAGCGATCAGATAAAACAGATTAAGAAAGGTGTTCAAATTGTGGTTGCAACTCCCGGACGGCTCATTGATTTGATTGAAAGAAAAGCCCTCAACCTTTCCCAAATAAAATATGTAGTGCTTGACGAAGCAGATGAAATGCTTAACATGGGTTTTGAAGAGGATATAGAATTTGTTTTAAAACATACTGTTAATCGTGAGAGTATCTGGCTTTTCAGTGCAACAATGCCACCTGAAATCCGGAAGGTGAGCAAAAAATACATGGAGAATCCGGCAGAGATTTCTATCGGAAAAGTGAGCAGCGCCAACAAAAACATTGACCACCAATTCTATCTCACTTCTCACCACGCCCGATATGAAGTATTGAAGCGGGTAATTGATTTTCACCCCGGTATTTACGGTTTAATTTTCACAAGAACGAAAGTTGATGCACAGGAAATAACCGAAAAACTTACACGGGAAGGTTATGATGTAGATGCCTTGCATGGAGATCTTTCGCAAGTTCAGCGAGACAAGGTGATGAAAGCTTTCCGTAACAAAACTCTCCAGCTTTTAATTGCAACGGATGTGGCCGCTCGCGGAATAGATGTTGAAGGAATAACACATGTAATAAATTTTGAATTACCGGACGAGAACGAGGTTTACACGCATCGAAGCGGAAGAACAGGGCGCGCAGGTAACACAGGCATTTGTTTGTCTATTGTTACAAAAAGAGAGATGTACAAACTGAAGCATATTGAAGGTATTATTCATGCCCCATTTCATAAGTTGGAAATTCCATCAGGAAAGGATGTTTGTCGCAAACAGTTCTTCGCTTTCATGGACAAGCTTTCATCTGCGGATATTTCTCATGGAGACTATGATACCTATATTCCAATGCTTGAAGAAAAATTTTCAGCCATGAGTAAGGAAGAGGTTCTCACCCGTGTTGTAGCTCTGGAATTTGATCGCTTCTTGAAATATTATGAAAACGCCGGAGACCTCAACATTCGTGAATACAATTCAGGTGCTGAGCGAGGTTCGCAGTCAAGGCGATTTGATCGTAGTAATGACCGTGGATTTGAAAGAGGCTTCAGAAGAAGCAGGGGAGACCGGTCTGACCGCGGCGGAAATAATCGTGATGAATTTGGTAACCGGACAACTAACCGGGATTCAAAGGGACGCGAATTCGGCGGATTGAAAAACGGTACCAAACTTTTTATTAATCTGGGTTCGAAAGATGGATTTTACAAAGCAAGTTTTCTTCAATATATACTTGACATGAGTGAACTGAATAAAGATGTTTTGGGAAAAGTTGATGTTCGGGAAACCAGCAGCTGGGTAGAAATTGACAGAAACTCTTCAACCAAAATGATGCTTGCGCTCGATGGAAAAAGCTATAAAGGAAGAAAGATTCGCATGAACGAATCTTATTGATCCGTCAATTTTGCCTGAGCATTCCCTTATCAAACACCTTCTTAAATTTCTCTAACTTAGGTGCTATAACTATCTGGCAATAAGGCGCTGAAGAATTTTGATTGTAGTAATCCTGATGATAATCTTCCGCTTTGTAAAAAGAAGTGTAGGGACTAATCTCAGTTACAATCGGGTTATTAAAAGCTCCTGAAGAATCTAACTCCTTTTTATACTTTTCTGCAAGATCTTTTTGGTAGTTGCTGTGATAAAAAATTACAGAACGGTATTGAGTTCCTTCATCTGCACCTTGTCGGTTTAGTGTTGTAGGATCATGAGCCAACCAAAAAGCTTTCAGCAATTCGTCGTAACTAACTTCGGCTGGATTGTAAGTAACCTGCACCACTTCTGCGTGGCCGGTAGTGCCCATACAAACTTCGCGATACGAAGGATTTTTTACTGTTCCGCCAGAGAATCCTGAAGTAATAGATGTCACTCCTTTTATCTGTTGAAAAATTGCTTCGCTGCACCAAAAGCACCCCATACCAAAAGTTGCGGTATCTGAATTTGAATTTGGATTTTTTGTTTCGGAAGTAAATGTGATGTTATCGTTCATTGCTTTTGTGTTCATTTCGTTTTGCGCACAACTCATTTGAGAGAGGGCGACTAGTGCCATGAAAATTCTGGAAATTTTATTAATCATTTTATTGCTTGCAATTTTAATCAGAACATTTACGAATCAGTTCAGGTACTTGGTTTTGGTTTTCTTTTAACTTTTTTAATCCATATCAAATTTTTATAGCTAAAACCAATGACAATGAAGTTCAGTAGTCCGGATTGGGCAATGTCCAGAATAATTTTAGGTTTGTCGGGAAGCAAAATCATACGCAATGGATTTTCAGATTGAGATAACAAAGGCAGTAAGCAGCCGCATTAATGAAATAGATTTTAACAACCTTGTGTTCGGGAAAAATTATACCGACCACATGTTTGTTGCGGAATACATTGACGGCAACTGGCAGAATGCGCGTGTGGTTCCTTTCGGTAATTTGAGCTTAAGCCCAGCCAGTTCTTTCATGCATTATGGCCAGGCGATTTTCGAAGGTATGAAAGCATTTAAGAATCCGGCAGGTGAGCCGTTGCTTTTTCGTCCGGAACAAAATCATAAGCGCTGGAATATTTCTGCTGAGCGCATGGGCATGCCCGGGATTCCTTACGAACTTTTTATTCGCTCGCTGAATGAATTGGTGTGGATGGATCGTGACTGGATTCCGACCCAGGAAGGTTGTTCACTGTATCTGCGTCCGTTCATGTTTGCTGCTGATGAATTTATTGGAATCAGACCTACGGAACATTTTTTCTACTTAGTGATTTGTTCACCTGCAGGTAAATATTATTCGAAGCCGGTGAATGTCCTTGCATCTGATGAATATGTTCGGG
>DMRR01000187.1 GCA_003455275.1 Bacteroidota bacterium
GGAGTTTTGTGGCGCGTGGAAGGAGTTGACATTTTCAATCCGAATCATTTTAATATTCCCGGCACGGCAGGCGGACCGGTTTCTATTCTCAACAATAAAATTCTAGCGAACTCTGATTTCTACACCGGCGCTTTTCCTGCTGAGTTCGGAAATTCTGTTGCGGGTGCTTTCGATTTAAAACTTCGAAACGGAAACAATGAGCATCATGAGTTCAGCGGGCAGTTTGGTTTTCTCGGAACAGAAGTTTTAGCTGAAGGTCCCATCAGCAAGAAAACAAAATCTTCATATCTGATTACTTACCGTTACAGCACGCTCGCGCTGTTTGGAGCGCTTGGAATTAAAATCGGAACTGATGCCATTCCGCATTATCAGGATGGAAGTTTCCGTTTGAATTTTCCGATGAAGAAAAATTTCAACCTCTCGCTCTTTGGTCTCGGCGGAATGAGTGCAGTGGATATCCTCATCAGCGATCAGAAAAAACCTTCGGTAAATATTTACGGCGAGAACGACCGCGATCAGTATTTCCGCTCGAAGATGGGCTTGGTTGGATTGAGTATGAATAAATCTTTCTCGCAAAAAATATTTTCCAAAATAACTTTCATGATGCAGGGCGAAGCAGAGAATGCGCATCACGAGTTGGTGTATCGTCATGTTTCTGCCGATTCACTTTTTGTAAATGATTCACTCGTGCACTTGCTCGGTTACAATTTCGCAACTTCGAAAGCGTGCGTGGGTTGGTATCTTAATTACAGGGTGAGCAACAAACTTTCTTTCAAACTCGGTGTGAATGCCGATGAATATTTTTTTAATTACAAAGACAGCATCCGGAATATTCTTCCTGCTGACACACTTACTCATGCTTACTGGAGTTTTTATCATCGCTGGAATGCAAATGACAACGCGATGTTGATTCAACCTTATGTGCAAATGCGTTACAAATTTTCAGATGCGCTGAGTATAAATCTCGGATGGCATGCCATTTATTTTTCACTCAGCAATAGTTCTTCGCTTGTTGAGCCGCGTGCAGGCTTGCAATATGAGTTTGGAAAAAATATGTTGAGTTTGGGAACAGGAATTCATTCGCAGATTCAGCAACCATACTTGTATTTCTTTGACCCGGCGAATAGAGGAGCACCTTACAATTTGAAAATGGGATTAACCAAGAGCGAACACTTAGTGCTCGGTTACCAGCGCATACTCGGTAAGCACACTTACCTGAAATTAGAAACATACTACCAGCATTTGTATGAAGTGCCTGTCACAACTTATGCTTCTTCTTTTTCATTGGTGAATACGGGCGCGGGCTTCAGCCGCTTTTTTCCGGACACGCTGAAGAACACAGGCACCGGTGAGAACTACGGTGTAGAGGCAACACTCGAAAAAGGTTTCAGCAAGAATTATTATTTTCTGTTAACAGTTTCGGTTTTCAATTCGCTTTACACGGGGAGCGATAATGTGCAGCGCAACACAGATTTCAACGGGAAGTATGCAGGCAATTTTGTTTTGGCGAAAGAGTTTATCATCAAAAAGAAAAATGCGCTGCAACTCGGAACAAAAATTACGATGGCTGGCGGCAGATGGCACGGCAGTGTGGACACGCTTGCTTCTGATTACTTCAAGGAACTGACATACATTGACTCAACCGTGAACACACAACAGTTTGCCGGATACTTCCGCGCCGATTTGAAAATCAATTACCGCATCAACAGAAAAAAAGTTTCTCATGAAATTGGAATTGACATTGTGAACCTACTCGACACAAAAAATATTTTGAAACTCACCTACGCACCCGACCAATTGGGAACTACTTCACCCATTCGTTATGAATACCAACTCGGAAGATTGCCACTGTTTTATTACAAGCTGGATTTTTAGAGAGTACTTTAACTAAGAGTTATAGGAGTAAAAACAAAAGGAGTATTAGGAGTTTAAACTCTTATGACTCCTATCTAAACTCCTATGACTCCTATTAAAATTAATTATCGGCATATAACAACCTAATGGATTGCGGCAGTTTTATTACAAGGTGGTTTTTTATTATGGGTTATTCTATAAAAAATTTCCCAACCAAGGTTTTTGAATAATCATCAGCAATACGATAAAAATAGATTCCTTCAGAAAGATTTGATAAATCCATTTCTACATTTTGATTTTCGATTTTATGATTTAGAACCAACTGCCCAATTTCATTATAAATTTCTATTTCGTTTTCGAGAAACTCCCTGTCTTTTAAATGAAAGACAATTTTCTTCCCATTGATTGAATGATATTCCGGATCTGATTCATCAATTAAATCAATTCCCACACCCCATGGATAATTGGAGGAATCACATTCTACCATTGAAGAGTAATTAGGAAATGAAATCATGTTCTCTTCATTCAACCAAAAGCAATTCATACTGCAACCTTGATAACTGTCCTGGCTGCATGGTGCTGCCTCATATGCACCAAATAACCCAAGTGAACTCCCCATACCTTCAATCCAATAGTCATTCATGCAAGGACCGCCCCAATCTACCTGATATCTTTTTCGATAAATACCATCACTAAACATGATTGAGTCAATATTCAATACCGTTCTGAAAGTAGATCCAAAATGAATTGTGTCTCCTAGGTGTAAATTGAAATCATAAAGCAAGATTTCGGTATCAGCAGCTAATTCATATAGCCCGCCGCACCTTAAATACAATTCATTCATGTTATGAAAAAAATTCCTGAACCATACTTTTTTAGAACTGTCTTCTCTGATTGCTCCAAAAATTTCTCCCGGAGGATTAATTGGTGAATTGTGTTTACTAGTCACTACCCCGTTATCTAGCTGATAATCCCAAGTGCTTTGAACACCAACTAATGTGTAGTTGATTGAATTAATTAATGTATCATTTCCTAAAGCATAAAACCATCCTCTATGAATATCATATGTGTTTCCTCCTGTTTGTGCTCCAACAAAAAATGAGCATTCGCTCCACCTAGCAATCGAATCTGGAAATGGATGATAGTTTTGACTAAAAGAATATTTAGCAGAAACTATAAAGAATAAAAAAAGTAATTCTTTTTTCACCGAATAAAAATAGAGAGCAATTTTCAATTTCAGATTTTCAAATCTCATTTCCTCTCATCCTTCCAAACCAACTGCTCATTGGTTCGGGTTGTAAAAAAGTCTTTGCATCTTCCGTCTCCCTTGCCGGTAATGCCGCCGTCAGGATTGCAAAGAAGATTTCCAGATGCATCGTACAATTCACTCATGCGGTCGCAACACGGTGCGGGAAAGAAATAAACTTTTGTATCCATGTAAGTGTAGCTGTAAATGCTTCTCGGAGGATTGGTCACTGTTTCCGTTTTAAACTTTTCTATTTTCTCCTTGATAAAAACAGGCAGCTCACCAGTGGTTTGCTTTTGCGCATTACACGAACATGCTATCACAATCGCTATGAGAAAATATGTTTTCATGAAGTGAAAGTAAGTGGCGCGAAATAATTTTTCTTCAATCATTCTTTCTTATAAAAGGGAAAGCCGCCCACACCCCTGCGAACGGCTTTTTGTTCCCTCCCTAACTAACCAAACCAAACTTTATTAATACCCTATGTAGTGTTGTAAATCGCTGATGCTTGAACTAAAACTGAAAGCATCATTCACGATCCAGTAATTCTGCGGGTCCACTGTATGACTGAATGCAAATTTTGCAAAGTCGAGTTTTGTGCTTTCGAAGTCAAACAGGTTCATAATAGAAGCAACCTGTTGTGCAGTAAGCCAGTTATACTTCAGCGCCATTTCGGCCTGTTCTTTTTTAGTGCTGTCAAACCATTTTTCTGCAATGCTTTGCTTAAGCGCACAAAAAGATTGATCATCCATGGCAAATGGGCCGTAGTTGTAATCAATGTGATTGCAGTTGTCCTGATGATAATTGTTATCAAAAGAATTATGGCAGGCCAAACCGGGCTTACTAATCAATGTTACAGGTGCAGGTTGAATAAAGCTCATCACCCTTTTTATATGCATTTGATTAAATCGATCAATCTCAGCAAAAATTTCTTCGCCGCACTTGAGCATCACAGATCCGTTGAAAGCAAGGTGAGTGAAATTTGAATAATTCCATCCGTAGCGTTCGCGTGTAAATACTTTGACTAAATGCCGGCCCGCATCAATCCCTGAAAGATGGAATTCATTCACGGCTGTCGGATACTGTACTCCATCGATCATCACTGTAATTAAGTCATTGTCGAAATTGCGGATGTTGATTGCCGCGTCGCCAAAACAGAATGCCTGTGCAGGCAAAGCCATCAGAGCGACTAACACAACTTGTAGAATTTTCTTTTTCATAACTTGTTTGCTCCTTTTTGTTTACGATTAATATATCCCCTTAGCCAAGCCCTGTGCCAATTGCTTATCTGAGTTCTAAATTTTGTTTTGAACCGTCTTTCTAAAAGAAAAAATCACTGTCATTTTCTCTTCTGTGTTAATGTTATTCTGATTTGGATATTCAGTGCGTTGAATTTTCTTTGCACACCTTCATAAAAAGTAAAAATCACTCATGACTCTTATCCAGCTTATCCGAAACAGACTTGGAACTTTTATCGTAATTCTGATCGGACTTTCACTTGGATTATTTGTTCTTCAAACAGCATTGAACTCCAACTCCGGCTTACTCGGCGGCAAGGGCGATACCGTAGGTTACATTGATGGAAAAAAAATTTCTTATAATGATTTCCTTACTGTCGTAGATAAAGTAACTGAATCATATAAGCTTCAGAATAACAAAGCAAATATTGATGATAACCTAAGTTATTCCCTTCGTGAGCAAGCCTGGAATAAAATGATTTCTGATTACTTAAACGATCGGGAGTTTGACGCGCTTGGAATAACACTTCCTGAAAAACAACTACAGGATTTATTTTATGTGAATCCATATCCTGAACTGAAAAAATCTTTTACAAATCCTAACACCGGAGTTTATGATCCCATGATCGTGAAAAATTATATCGACAATCTGGACAAACAGGATCAAAGCGGCCAGGACCCGGTAGAAAAGCGCGCACGCTGGAACAACTTTGTTGAATACCTGGTGAATGAAGTAAAAGCTGATAAGTATAAAGCACTATTAAAAGGCGGAGTTTATGTTCCAAAGTGGGAAGCAGAAATGGAATATATTAACAAGGAAACTAAATATGATATCGAATATGTAAAACTTCCTTTGACTGATATTTCTGATTCAGCGGTAAAGGTTACAGACGCAGATTTACAGGATTATATCAACCGTCACAAAGTTGAGTTGAAGCAAGAGGAATCCCGCAAGCTCGAGTATGTAATCTTCACATCAAAACCTTCATCAGATGATACTGCTAAATCATTTGATTATGTAAATACTGCTTACAATCATTTTGTATCTGATCCAACTGATACAAATTTTTTCAGGATGAAAGGTGATCGCGGTTATGATAAGATGTATTGGAGTTCTTCGCTGATCACGAGTAATAAGTTGAAAGACACTTTGATGAAAATGCCTTTGAATGGAACAGTAGCTACATTTATGGAAGATGGCGATTACAAAACAGCAATTTTGCTTGACAGAAAGATGATGCCGGATTCAGTTAAAGCTTCTTTGATTTTCCTCTCATTTCAAGGTAAGGACAGCACCGCCATAAAAACTAAATCTGACAGCATTCTTACCGCTATTACAAGTGGCGAGGCAATGTTTGAAGACATGGCCCGAAAATATAGTGATGATAAATCAACCGGTGAAAAAGGTGGCGATATTGGTTATATGCGATATAACCCGGGAACGGACAAGGAGCTTAATAATTTTATTTTTGAATCAGGAAAGGTTGGCGATGTAAAAAAGATAATGAATAAAAACGGAGCCATCATCGCAAAGATTACAGCAGAACCACTACCTTCTCCACAGGTACAGTTTATTATGGTTTCTAAAACGGTTGAGTCAAGTTCTGAAACAGAAAACAAATATTATGAAGCTGCTGCCAAATTTTTACAGGATAATAACTCACCGGAAAAATTTGATACCGCTGTAAAAAAAGCTTCTTACAATCATCAAATGGCTGAGCAAGTAAAGAAAAATGATTTTCAGATTCCGGGACTTTCATCGGCGCGCGAATTAGTTAAGTGGGCTTTTAATTCTAACAAAGACGCCATTTCAGAGGTATTTAGTTTTCAGGATAATTATGTAGTTGCTCATTTGATTTCGATTACTAAAGAAGGAACCCCGGCCGTAGATGATGTGCGTAATCAGATAGAACCACAAGTCAGGATGGAATTGAAAGGTAACTTAATTGCTGCTCAACTTAGTACCACTTTGGCATTCAATGCAAACCTTGAATCAATCGCAGCAAAATTTGGAAAGAAAGTAGAAAGCGGAAATAATTTTTCTTTCAATGACGGTTACTTTGCCAATATTGGCTCAGAACCAAAACTTAATGGCGCTTTACCTGAATTAAAAGAAGGTAAAGTTTCAAAACCAATTATTGGTCGTAACGCCGTGTTTGTGGCAGTTCTTAAATCAGTAAGCAAACCCGCTGCTGTAGCCGATTACAATCAATATAAAGAGGAACTCCTGAGCAAAGTTGCTCCTAATATGGAATATCAGTATCAGGAAGCATTGAAAAAAGCAATCAAAATAGAAGACAATAGATATTTATTTCTCTGATTGAAACTATTGATTCTAAAATTGCATTGAGCATTTCACACCGTTTGTTCAATGGAAAGTAATGTAGAAAATAAAATAATTAATAAGGTCGCAGAAAGCGACCTTATTACTTTAGATCTTGAAGATTTTTTTCCAAAGGTAGAAATTGTGCCATTCGATCTAAAAAAATATCTCTTCCATGAATTGGTCTTGAAAGAAAAAGATTTTCGTGAAGCACTAAGGGCACATGACTGGGAACAATACAAAGGAAAAACAGTTGCGATTCATTGTTCGGCAGATGCGATCATACCCATGTGGGCCTTTATGTTAGTTGGTGTTCATCTTAATGGAATAGCAACCTATCATTCCGGTAACGAAAAAGAGGTTCTTGAAAAACTCTTTTTAGATTCTCTAAAAAAAATTTCTATTCAGGATTATCTTGGAAAGAGAGTATTGGTAAAAGGCTGCGGCGACAAGGAAGTTCCTCAATCAGTTTTTGTTGAGGCATCATCGATTTTACTTCCCGTTGTTAAAAGTTTAATGTATGGCGAAGCCTGTTCAAATGTTCCGCTGATGAAGCGTAAATAAGTTTTACTTATTCATCTCCGCATAATTCTCATAGAAGTATGGAATGGTTTCAATTCCCTTGTAGAAATTAAACAAACCATAATTTTCATTGGGAGAATGAAGCGCATCAGTATCCAATCCGAAACCGAAGAGAATTGTTTTCAATCCGAGAATGCTTTCAAATGAAGCAACAATAGGAATACTTCCTCCTTCGTAACCCGGTATCGGAGTTTTACCAAAAGTTTTTTCCATTGCTTTCGCAGCGGCTTTGTAGGCAACAGTATCAGTTGGCGTAATCACCGGTTCACCGCCGTGATGTGCAGTTACTTTTACAGTCACTGATTTCGGAGCAATCTTCTTCATATGCTCTTCAAACATTTTTGAAATCTTTTCTGAAGATTGATTCGGAACTAATCGCATAGAAATTTTTGCTCCGGCTTTTGCGGGCAAAACTGTTTTCGCTCCTTCACCCTGATAGCCACCCCAAATTCCGTTGCAGTCAACAGTAGGACGAATCGAAGTGCGCTCCAATGTTGTGTAACCTTTTTCACCTTCAATCTCAGTGAGGTTTAATTCTTTTTTATATTCTTCAAGATTGAATGGACTTGAGTTCAAAGCTTTTCTTTCATCAACGCTCAATTCGCGTACATCATTATAAAATCCGGGAATGGTGATGTGTTTGTTTTCATCTTTCAGCGAAGCAATCATTTCTGCCAGCACATTAATTGGATTGGCAACAGCTCCGCCATAAACTCCACTGTGTAAATCACGATTGCAACTCACCACTTCCACCTCCATATAACTAAGTCCGCGCAATCCCACTGTTATGCTTGGGCAATCATTTGCAATCATTGAAGTGTCACTGATAAGCACTACATCTGCTTTCAGTTTGTCTTTATATTTTTTCAGAAAAGGATTCAGGTTCGCGCTTCCGACTTCTTCTTCACCCTCAATAATCACTTTCACATTACACGGTAGTTCATTGTTCGCGATCATTGCTTCAATCGCTTTTACATGCATATAGGTTTGACCTTTATCATCACATGCGCCGCGAGCATAAATTTTTTCATTCTTAATCACGGGCTCAAATGGTGGTGAATCCCACAACTCATAAGGATCGGCTGGTTGAACATCGTAGTGACCATAGACAAGCACAGTTGGTTTTGATGCATCAATAATTTTTTCTCCATACACAATCGGGTTGCCATCTGTCGAAAGCAATTCAGTATTATCCATTCCTGCGTCGGCAAGTTTCTTTTTCAGATACTCTGCAGCTTTCAGTACATCTGACTTAAACTTTGGATCAGCACTCACAGAAGGAATACGAAGCAATTCAAATAACTCATCGAGGTAGCGTTGCTTGTTGGAGTTGATGTAGCTCTGTGTGTTTTGCATTTTATGTAATGTTTATTTTCTATCGAATTAAAAATGTCAATTGTGAATTGTCAATTGTAAAAGTGGAGAATATCGGAGTCGAACCGACGACCTCTTGCATGCCATGCAAGCGCTCTAGCCAGCTGAGCTAATTCCCCAATTAATTTCTAAAGAACTGTTTTGCCCCGATGACCTCTCCGATGGCTATCGGAGTGCTTTAGCCAGCTGAGATAATTCCCCTGAAAAGCAAAAAAAATCCTATGAATTTTTATTAAAAGAGTTGGCGAATATAAAAGCAGTAAAACAGCACCGATAAAAAAATTAATGATTCTGAAAATCTTTCTCCTGAGTACTTTCGATTCATACATTTTTTTCTTGCTAAAAAATCCTTATGAATAAAAAAACTTTCTTCCTTCCTATTTCGCTTTTTGTTTTAATCCTTATATCTGGAATTTCTTCAGCTCAACTTCCGAATCCTGCTCTTGTTGGATACTGGCATAACTGGAACGACGCAGGCGCGCCTTACATTCAACTTACTTCAGTTGATTCTAGATATAATGTAATTGAAATTTCGTTTGCCACCCCTGTTTCCGGAACTGATTACAATATGCAATTCGCTCCGGATCAGGTTACACAAGCAACTCTCATTTCACAGATTCAAACGATGCAGAGTCAGGGAAAGAAAATTTTGATCAGTATGGGCGGAGCTACTTCGGCAATTTCGCTCGACAATGCAAATGAGAAAAGTGGTTTCATCTCTTCGATGAATAGCATCATCAACACTTATAACTTCGATGGAATTGATATTGACTTTGAAGGAAGTTCTGTAACAGTTAGTGGCGGTACGATTTCGAATCCAACTGACGCGAAGATTCTGAATCTTATTGATGCGATAAAACAAATTATGCTTAACTATCGGAATGTACACAACAAAAAACTTTTGCTCACCATGGCACCCGAAACAGCTTTTGTGCAAGGCGGCATGAGTGCTTATGGTGGAATATGGGGCGCCTATCTCCCTGTGATTAATTCATTGAGAGATTCTCTGGATTTGTTGCAGGTTCAGCTTTACAACAGTGGAAGCATGTATGGCATTGACGGAAATATTTACACGCAAGGCACAGCTGATTTTATCATTTCTCAAACGGAAGCTGTTATTCACGGGTTCAATACTTCTGGAGGAATGTTTAATGGATTACCTGCAAGCAAAATTGCTGTTGGATTACCAGCGTGCTCACAAGCCGCCGGAGGCGGATACACTGATACTGCTATTGTAAAAGACGCAATAGATTACTTGCGCGGAACAGGTCCGCGTCCGGGTGCATACACATTATCGCTTGCGGGAGGATATCCTGCTCTTCGGGGAATGATGACCTGGTCAGTAAACTGGGATGCAGTTGGTTCATGCAATGGTGTTTACTCATATGCAGAAAACTATCAGCGAATTTTTTCTCCGGCCAATGTTTGCAGTCCTTGTCCAAAGCCAACCAATCTTTCATCATCAGTCATCAATGCAAGTTCAGTTGTTCTCTCGTGGACAGTAAATTCCTGCGCAGTAGGTTATCAGGTTCTTTACAGGAAAACAGGAACTACTACCTGGTCAAATAAAAACATTAATTCAAACACAGGAACAACAACACTTACAGGATTGACTGCCTCAACTTCATATCAATGGAGAGTGCGAAGCAAGTGCAGCGTTAGTCCTGTGGTGTGGAGCGCGCTTGCTACCGTTAAAACATTTACCACTCCGGCTATCAGGAATGAAACTGAAAACAAAAATTTTATAATAAATATTTTCCCAAATCCTGCGAACGATATCATTTATATAAATCTCCCGGATAATTCCTTTCCCGGTGTTCTGAAAATCTTCAACTCAATTGGTCAGGAATTGCTCATTGTAAATGTCAAATCAATTGACCAGCAAAAAATTTCATTAAATGTTTCTCACTTAGCCCCAGATATCTACTTCGCTATTTATTTATCTGATGAAAAGTATTTGAATCAGAAATTTATTATTGAACGCTGAGAAAAAAGGTTTTTAATCAGGTCAAAATGTTGCCGGAATTTGTGAAATGCAATCTGATATAATTTTTAATTCTGAACTTTCTGAATGTTCCAGCGGTTTCATTTCTTTTCTTTATGCAGAGAAAAAACTTCATTAAAATTTTAGGAGGAGCCGCTTCGCTTATGACTCTTGGTGCATTTAAAAACATGGTTGAAAACCTGAATGAACAGGATGAAAAAATGCCTTTACTATTTATTGGTCACGGATCACCCATGAACGCCATTGAAGAAAACGAATTCAGTCAGCGGTGGTCGCAAATGGGAAAAGATATTATTCAACCTAAAGCAGTTCTTTGCATTAGCGCACACTGGCTCACCCAAGGCACTAAAGTTACTGCTATGCCGAATCCTAAAACCATTCACGACTTTGGTGGCTTTCCTCAGGAGCTCTTTGATGTGCAGTATCCTGCACCCGGTAATCCAGAACTAGCAACAGAAATAAAGAATATAGTAAAGCAGACCAATGTTGGACTCGACCATGACTGGGGCCTCGATCATGGAACATGGAGTGTGGTAAAGCGAATGTATCCTGACGCTAACATTCCAGTTCTTCAGCTTTCAATTGATTACTATAAAAATTCTCAGTATCATTATGATCTTGCTAAAAACCTTAATTCCCTACGCAAAAAAGGTGTACTAATTATCGGCAGCGGAAACATGGTGCATAATCTCAGAATGATTGCCTGGGATAAAGAGACAAATTATTCTTACGACTGGGCCAAGGAAATGAATGAGATATTTGTAAAAAAAATTAATGAAGGTGATCATAAATCTCTTATTAATTACGAATCGCTTAGCCCTTCTTCAAAGCTTGCTATTCCTACGCCTGATCATTATTACCCGCTTCTATACATTCTTGGAATGAAAGAGAAAAATGATGCTATATCATTCTTCAATGAAAAAGCTATGATGGGTTCTGTCACTATGACTTCGGTTAAGTTTGGATAAGCATTGGCTTCAAATTGCTGGCAAATTATTTTAAATGTTAAACTTTGAATTCCAGTTTATGCTTCGCGTCAGATATACGGCCAAATCAATTTCATTCAAATCCTTTACCTCTATTATATAAACAATAGCAAAATCTTTTTCTTTGAGAAAAAGAAATTTCATACTCTTACAGCGATCAAACCAATTAATAGTTTAATACAATTCCCAAACTCTTCCCCTCTTAGCGGAAAAAAACAAAAAACCAAACTCATGAAAAAGGCATTCTTTCTTCTGGCTGTTGCATTTTCAACTAACACTTTGCTGGCACAGCAGGTATCACTTCCTACTGATGATGTGGCAGGTCCAACAATTGTAGAGAAAGCCGCGAAGTTTCAAATTACTCAACCGGAAAACCTGTTACTCAACTCTGATGATCTCAATCAGTTTAAAGAAGCAAAAGAAAGCCCCGATCGTGAGCATCGTCTTTCACAAAAATTTTTGTTCACAGCAGCCGATGGAGTTCAGTATGGAAATGATGAATCAACAATACAAACAACCATGGGAACCGGTAGGTCAGCTACTGTTATTAAATCATGGGCTGGGCAAAACGGTACCGCAATTCCACTTGACCCCACAGGGGCTGCTGGTTTGACACAATATGTTCAGGGAGTGAATGCAACTCCGTTTCGTGTTTACAACAAGAGCGGAAACGGTGCAGCAGCGTTTAATGGCAACATCGGAACCATTACTGGGTCTGGCTCAGATGGTGATCCTGTAATCATGTATGACAAATTCGCTGATCGCTGGTTCGCCGCTCAGCTCGATGGGTTTGGTTCCGGATTCGCATTGGCTGTGTCAGCTACAAATAATCCGGCTGGTTCATGGTATGCTTATCAATTCAACATGCCCAATTTTCAAACACCCGATTATCTTAAATTCTCAGTATGGGAAAATGGTTATTACATGACTTCTAATAACGGGAACGGAACAGTTTATTGTTTTGAGCGCGACTCAATGTTAGCCGGCTCACCAAATGCGCGCTCTATTAATAAAAGTTTTACCGAACCAAACAATGCCGGATTTGGCTTCTGGCTTCCTCTACCGGCTGACGCAGATGGTGTACTTCCTCCATTTGGTCAGCGTTGCCCATTATTCTCCTATACTGATAATGGCTGGGGTGGCGGCTCTATTGATGGAATAAAAATTTGGTCAATGGGAGTAACCTGGGGCACAACTCCAACTGCTAACATTACACTTGATGCAACAATTCCAACAGCTGCGTTCGATGCTTCATACAATGTCAATTGGAACGATATTACGCAACCTGGCAGTCAGAAATTAGATGGAATTGGTGGAGTATGTATGTACCGGGCACAATGGAATAGTTTCATTGGAACTAATCGTGTGGTACTTAATTGGGGAATCAAAATCACAAATACTCACCGTACAATTAAGTGGGTCGAATTGCGTCAGGATCAAAGCTCGGGCACATGGTCACTTTATCAGGAGGGTATTTATTCTCCGGATTCCACCAACCGCTGGTGCGGCAGTATTGCAATGGATTGCAATGGCGACATTGCACTCTGTTATGCTAAAGCATCTAGTTCGGTTCCTGTAAGCCTGGCATTCACAGGCCGTCTTGCCGGAGATCCGCTGGGCACTATGACTGTTCCGGAAACAGTAGTATTCACCGGAACTGGATCTATTACAGGTGGAAATCGTTTTGGAGATTACTCGCAAACATCTCTTGATCCTGCAGACCCCAGTGTGTTTTGGCATACCGGAATGTATTGCAACAGCGGAGCTGCTACAGGTATTTATTCTTTTCAGCTGGCTCCTTGTCAGTGGGGTTCTGGAATAACCGAACCTGTAAATGATGGTGCACAACTTACGGTTTCATATAACAACGATTTGATTTATGTAAAAGCTTCAAACATTCCTACTAAGGAAAAAAATGTTGTTCAGCTTTATGATGTGAGCGGCCGGCTTATTTCATTCAGTTATATCTCACCAACTTCAGGCTCATTCGAGACCACCATTGACTCTCGCGGCCTAAGTGCAGGAATTTACATTGTAAGAATTGGTACCCCC